>NZ_NAAD01000014.1 GCF_002093115.1 Geothermobacter hydrogeniphilus
ATCATGGCGCCTTGACGCCGATTTAGGTAGTGGGGGGAGACCATTTCATCAACAGCCTCCTAGTGGTAGTCTTCTTCCCGTTGGTGCCGCACAGCTAAAATAGTGACAGTTTCATGGTCCTCGATCTCGAACAGGACAACATACCCCCTGGCTCCAAACGAAATGATCATCTCACGAAGCAGCGGATCTTCGGGGGTCGCCTTCCGACAAGTGAAGGGGAAATCCTGCAGAAACTCAACCCCCTTTTCAATCGCGTCGAGAGCTTTCCGAGCCGCCGGGAGATCCTGCTCAACCAGAAATCCGTAGAGACGAACAATGTCGTCTTTGGCCGCCCTGGTATACCGAACCCGATAGCTCACTTTCGGCCATTCTCTTCCGCACGAGAGAGCATTGAACGCAACTCATCATGAACAGTCTCTGCTGAATAGTATTCCCCGGTTTGCAGAGCCTCATCTTTAGCGGCCAACCCCCGAGCGATAAATTCCTGCTGTTCTATGCGGTGCCGGATACCAGCCCGCAATGATGCTTCCATAAAGCCGGAGAGCGTTTCCCCTTCACGTAAGACATTTTCAGCGGCCTTGCGCAGTTCAGGCTCAACTCTCAAGGATGGGATTGTGGCTGATTTCATGTCACACCTCCTTGCGATGCAATTGCAACTCATTTTAACAAGGAGGCCGACTGGAGGCAATGTGTAAATCGGGCATCCTGCCAGGGTTCATAACTCGATTTTTTCGGTTAGTTCTTTAGATATTTTCCTCATCATTTTTGCTGCTATTGGTTCGAGAATATCACCTGAGAAACTCTGCGGTTTTATGTAACCAGCCTCTTTGAATTTTTCAGTGGTGTAAAGATATTCTAGATATGCCTCTATTCGCTCAGGTTTTGTAGATTTTCTTCTGAGTTGTTTTTTGAAACTTTCTTGGAATCTCTTAATTTCTTTATCAGTCACATATTCATATGTCTCTTCAAGGAAGAGAGCTGCAAATTCATTTTGACTAAGACCAATTTTTTTTAGCCAGGATTTTAGCTCGGATTGTTTTTCAGAAATTTTATTTTTATTCATGTTCTGTCCCCGTTTGTCCCTAATGCCCTTTATAGACTCACCTCAAGCTGGGAGGCGAAGACACCCGAGAAAGGAGAGTTAAAATGGCAAAAGGAAGCAAAACACCGATGACCCCAAAGGCTGCTGCAAGAATCCAAGGAGCCAATGCTAAAGCAAATGGAGGGAAAGTTTCAAAAGGATCTTTCCCTGCAAGGGCTCAAGCCGCGGCAGCAAAAAACGGCAAAAAATAAACCTGAGACTGGGAGGTCATTATGCCAGACACATCAAACATGAGTCAGGAAGAACTGAATGTTTGGTCAGATATTAACAACCCAAATAATGATGCTGATATGGATGATTGGGCTGATGCTCACAATCCAAATAACGATGACTATTTAGGCGATTAGCAAGGGGCCTCCCAGCCCTTGGGGGCAGGCCAAAGGCCTGCCCTCTTTTTCAATTGATGTTGGCAACCGCATGCTGTCTAAACTTTGCCATGAATTTTCTTTGGTTCTCTTTAAAATCAGAATATGAAAAATCATCTTGAGTTTCTTCCAGGGCACTGATGCATGCGTCCCTCTTTTTTTTCATAGCATTCCATTTCATTATGCCGTTGTAGGAATTTATGCATTGATCGATTAGTGCATATTCAATTTTGGCTGGATATCTGTTCTCGTCAGTAAAGTGCACATAAGTACGAGCCCCACCTATGGTTAAGAGGACCAGCATGAAGGCAGGAATTAGTGGTTTGATGAAAGTGTAGCCATCAAGGGGCTTGTCGCAATACTGGCACTTGGTTTCATCATTGATAATAAATTCGTTGTCTTTTTGACATTCCGGGCAAGTAATTTTCATAATTGGTTCTTGAATTATAATGAGGACGTAGAAAAAATTTACCGTCTATTGTGATTGAAAAAAATGGCTTCTCAATTTGCTCTCAGATCGATTTTCTTTGTTCTTCGAATGGTTTTGTAGTCCTAAGTATTCAGCAATTATTCTATCTTCGAGGTTTTTCTACAGTCTCAACGGTTCTTGACAAGCGGCGGCGACAAGAAGGTTCGGCCTACCAGCGCAATTTAGATTTTGCTTTTCGGGAAGCACACAGTCATTTTCCGCCCGTTTGATTTTGTGATTAGCCATTATTTTCTTCAAAAGGGGATTCAATTAAACTTAACAACGCACCACCGATACCAGATGTACGCTGTTGGGTTAGCCCTGTGCCTGACATTGTTGTGTGCATATGATCAGTGTTCACCAGGCCTCTCGTATAAAGATCTTTCCAGATTTGGTCGTAAAAATCTCTGCGACCTTTTAATTCAGGACAAGCCGCTTCGAGAATGCTCGATAAGCCGCCTATGGACATATTTGGCCATGGACGATTGTTTGCTTCAAACCACGCAAGTGGGTTATGGAAAATTTTCAAAATTCGAATATGCCAGTCCGTGAATGTCTCGATGAGATCGAGACAAATTTGCCTGATTGCCTCTTCAGGCGGGTTCGGCAGAGCTGTGTTAAGGATTGCGTTTTTGAGGGCTTGTCTTTTTTCAGTTTGGCTATTTCTTACAGCAATTTGGCTCGCGTGCATGACTGTATCAATGAAGTCAGGGTTGTTCTGAAGTGCTTCAAGTGAAACTTCAAATTGCTCTTCTAGCATTTGAAGTGCCTCCCCAACTTCCTCCATCCAGACAATGCGGCGTTTTTCGAGAGGTGGATTTATCAGAGCAGAAAACAGTTCAGCAGCGGGGCCACCAACATAAGGAACGGCGGACAGGCCTGCCCGAGCAATCGCATGGGCCGCATCACCAACAGTTTTTGACGGTGGGGAATACTTTTTGCCGTCTGTCATGAATTTTCCTTTGAATGGCTAACAGGGGTTAGACAGTGACTGCCTTTTGTATAAGGCCGCCACTGTGTTATTAAATATGGCAGTGGAAAGAGTTTCTTTGGTATTCTATATTTCTCCAAAAACGCAAAAAGCCGCCCCAACTGCGATTGCAGCGGGTGCGGCTTTTTGATTCTGGTGCGGATGCCTTCCGCTCATGGCCCCCTCCATTACCAGCAGATCAATAAAACACCTATCTTTCTAGCATGTTTCGCCGCCATGAACAAGAAACAACTGCCGCCGGCGATCGGGACGGCCCGCATTCTGACCCCGGTGGGAACCTCCGAACCGAGCTGCCGCCGGTGACCGAACCGGGAGAGCGGCACGCCGCTGTCGTTCCTCTAGACATGTTGTCGCAATGGGGCCCAAATCCACCGGCAATTTCGGGATTCGGCTGTCGTTACGGCTGAATCTGCTTCGTTGCCTGCACCGCTTCGGTGCTCAACGCAGCTCGGCTGCGTCTGCGCCCGAATCGGCGCGGCGCCTCGCAGCTCCACCCGTTCCGCCACCCTCGGTCCACAAAACCGCCGGTGGATTTGAGCAGGGCCTTTTCACTTGCTTTTTATGGTGTGAAATGGTTGATTACTCGATGATCCCTGAATCGGTGAACAGATTGCCGGCGAACAGCGCAAACCACTGATTCAGGTAATCTTTTGTATTTCCATGACTATGAACCCCTACCTGCTGCTGAAAAACTTCCTGCAAGAAATGGATGTCCGCTCCATGGGGCGGCCGCTGCTGTTGTCGTCGCTGGTCGGCATCGTCGCCGGACTCGGCGCGCTGTTCTTCTACGCCGGGGTCCACTGGGCCAACGAGCTGTTCCTCAGCGGCTGGGCCGGCTATCATCCGCCGCCGATCTCCACGGATCTCTCCGACGCCTCGCCGATCATCTCGCTGGCGATGGAGTACCGCTGGTTCCTGTTCCTGATTCCGGCCCTCGGCGGGCTGGTCTCCGGCTACCTGGTCTTCAAATACGCTCCGGAGGCCGAGGGGCACGGCACCGACGGCGCCATCGACGCCTTTCACAACAAGGGCGGGCAGATCCGCGGCCGGGTGCCGATCATCAAGTCGATCGCCTCGATCGTCACCATCGGCACCGGCGGCAGCGCCGGCAAGGAGGGTCCGATCGCCCAGATCGGTGCCGGGTTCGGTTCCTTTCTTGCCGCGAAACTGAAACTGGATGCCGCCGACCGCCGCATCCTGCTGCTGGCCGGGATGGCCGGCGGCATCGGCGCCACTTTCCGCGCCCCGCTGGGCGGCGCCCTGTTCGCCGTCGAAGTCCTCTACCAGGACCCGGAATTTGAACATGAAGGTCTGATCCCGAGCATCATCGCCTCGATCGTCGCCTACTCGCTGTTCGGCAGTCTGACCGGCTGGCAGCCGCTGCTGGTCACCCCGCACTTCGTCTTCGAACATCCCCGCGAGCTGGTGCTGTTCTTCGTGCTCGGCATCCTCTGCGCCAGCGTCGGCAAGTTCTACGTCAAGTTTTTCTACGGCGTGCAGAAACTGTTTCACGCCATCCGCATCGACCCGATCTTCAAACCGGCCATCGGCGGCCTGCTGCTCGGCCTGCTGGCCCTGGCGGTACCGCAGGTACTCGGCTCCGGCTACGGCATGGTGCAGGCCGCCCTCTACGGCAAGGTCGCCATCTGGGTGATGCTGGTGGTCGCCTTCGCCAAGATCGTCGCCACCAGCCTAACCATCTCGTCGGGCGGCTCCGGCGGCGTTTTCGCCCCCTCGCTGGTGATCGGCGCGATGCTCGGCGGCGCCTTCGGACTGGCCGCCGAGGCCCTGTTTCCGGCGATGGTTCTGGACCCCCGCGCCTACGTGCTGATCGGCATGGCCGGCTTCTTCGCCGGGGTCTCCAACACTCCCATCGCCACCCTGATCATGGTCTCCGAACTGACCGGCAACTACGCCCTGCTGGCGCCGCTGATGCTGGTCTGCGTGGTGGCGATGATCGCCTTCCGCAAGAACACCATCTACTGCAAACAGGTCGCCAGCCGGATCGACTCCCCCGCCCACCTCGGCGATTTCGTCATCGACGTGCTGGAAGGACTGAAGGTCGCGGACCTGGCGGAATACGGCCGGAAACCCCACCAGGTGGCCGAACACAAGACTCTCTCCGACATCCTCGAAGAGATCGCCGACGCCGAGGGCGCCTACTACCCGATCGTCGACAGCAACGGCAATATGACCGGCATTTTCTCGGTCAACGACATCCGCCGCATCCTCGCCGAGGATCTGCCGCCGACCCTGGTGCTGGCGCGCGACATCGCCAACGCCAACGTCATCACCGCCCGCCCCGACGAGACCCTCACCGACGTGCTGCGCAAGCTGACCAGCCGTGGGCTGGAAGAGATCCCGGTGATGAACATCAGCGACCCGCGCAAGGTACACTTCATGCTCTCCCGCCGCGCCGTACTGGCCCGCTACGCCAGCGAACTGGAAAAACGCAAGGGCCGGTAGAATCCTCCCGGTCATTCCCCGAAGAAAAAGATGGTAAAATGAGAGGCGTCAGCGCCGCCCGACTGACAACAGCGGGAAAAAACCGGCAATTGTCACCCCGCTGACAGCCGGTGTATTTTTTTGATGCAAAATCGGACCCGAGGAGTATAATTCTGACCATTGTTGTCAACTTTCGTCGGAGATTCATCCCATGCGCGTCCTGATCATCCTGGCGACACTGCTTCTGCTGAGTGTCCCGGCCATCGCCACGCCCCTGTCGGGGAAATGTGAAATCCTCTTTTTCGGTTCTTCAACCCTGCACGACTTTGAGGGCAAAGGCAGCTGCGCCCCCTTCACCCTCGAAATAGAGCCGGACGGCAACCTCGACGACACCGGCATCGCCGTTCCGGTCGCCTCCATGGACACCGACAACGACAGTCGCGACGAAAATATGCGCGAGATGTTCGAAGCGGACAAATATCCGCGCATCATCGGCCACCTGCAATCGACGGCTGTCAAAGACCTGCGCACCCAGCTGCACCATGCTTTCGACAACGGCGGCACCTTCCCGCTGTCGCTGCGCATCCGTGACACCGAACAGCAGCTGAACGCCAGGGTGCTGCAACTGGTCGATACCCCCAAGGCCTTCAGCGTCGATTTTGAATTCCCGCTGTCGCTGGACAGCTATCACCTGGATCCCCCGTCGATCCTGTTCATCTCCGTTGACGACGAGATCAGGGTTCAGGTCAAACTGCATCTCGCCCCCCTGCCGACCCGCTGGCAGCCCTGACCCGAAAACAAGGAAAAACCTTCATGCTCCCCTCGATCCACGCCATTGCAACCGCCACTCCTGATATCGCCTACGACCAGAAAGAGGTCGGCAGCTGGATGCAGGAACTGGCCGGCGACAACCAGCAGCGCCGCATTCTCAAGGCCCTCTACCGTTCCAGCGGCATTGCCACCCGCCACAGCGTAATTCCCGGTTTCGGCCGGGATTTCTTTATCCAGGGCAGCAACGGACAACTGGCGGAACCCGGCACCGGCGCCCGCAATGACATCTACACCCGCGAAGCCCGGAAGCTCGGTCTCAAAGCCGGGCATGCTCTGCTGGAAAAAGCGGCAGGGTTTACACCGACTGAAATCACCCACGTGGTGACCGCCTCCTGCACCGGCTTCTTCAATCCCGGCCTGGATTATTACCTGGTCCGGGAACTCGGATTGCCCACTTCGACAGAACGCTACCATCTCGGCTTCATGGGCTGTTACGCCGCTTTCCCGGCGCTGCGCATGGCGGACCAGTTCTGCCGGGCGAATCCGGAGGCGGTGGTGCTGGTCCTCTGCCTGGAACTCTGCTCGCTGCATATCCAGCTCGGCGGCCGCGAAGATCAGCTGCTGGCCAACGCGCTGTTCGCCGACGGCGCGGCGGCCGCCCTGGTCAGCGCCCGGCCGCCGCGCACCGGGCAGACGGTCCTCGAACTGGAACGCTTCCAGTCGGCACTGGTGCCATCCGGTGAAACGGACATGGCCTGGACCGTCGGCGACAAGGGCTTCGACATCGCCCTGTCGAGCTACGTACCGAAGATCCTCGGCGCCAACATCGGCGGCGTGGTCGACGAACTGCTGGACGCGGGCGGCAGCCGCCGCGACCGGATCGGCGACTGGGCGGTCCACCCGGGAGGAAAATCGATCATCGACCAGGTCGGCAAGGCCCTGCAGTTGCGTCCGGAGCAGTTGGAAGCCCCCCGCGCGGTGTTGCGCGACTTCGGCAACATGAGCAGCGCCACGATCCTCTTCGTACTGCAGCGGCTGCTGGCCGAAAGCCACAGCGCCGAAGAGCAGATCTGCGCCATGGCCTTCGGCCCCGGGCTGACGGTAGAACTGGGGCTGTTGCGGCGGCGCCGGGGCTAGGCGGATGAAAACCATCCACCTGACGCGGCCCTGCCCGCCCCCCGCCTCCACTATGGCGACCTTTCCCGGAGCTTTGACCACCCCGGGCGTCCGGACCGGGACATGAACAGCGGCAGACTGGTCCGCTGCTACTACCTGCTGCTCGGCCGGGCGCGCCTGCCGCTGCTGGCGTTACTGGTGCTGCTGACGGGGCTGCTGGCACTGCCGGCCTCACGGGTCGGCATCGAGCAGGACAACGCGTCGATGGTGGCGGCGGAACCCGTGCAGCAAGCCGGCTATCGCCATTTCAAAGAGCTCTTCGGTCGGGATGACCTGCTGCTGCTCGGCCTGCAGAGCGACGACCTGCTCAGTCCGACCGGCCTGGCACGCCTCGACCGTCTGACCCGCGACATCGAACAGCTGCCCGGTATCGAACGGGTTTTCAGTCTCAGCAATGCCAGGACGGCCATCCCCGGCCCCTTCGGCGCCCAACCGGCGACACTGCTTCCCGATCTCGCGGCGGAGGATTTCAGCACCCGACTGGATGAACGGCTGCGGCAGAACCGGGAACTGGGCAGCCGTCTCCTGTCCCCTGACCGCACCACGGCCGCGATCCTGGCGGTGCCGAAGCAGACGGACGGCAACAGACTGCAGGATCTGGTCAGCGCCCTGCGGCGCATCGGAGATGAACTGCCGCCCGGCAACCGGCTTTACCTGACCGGAATACCGGTACAGAAAGCGGACGTCGCCCGCGCCATCCAACGCGACCAGCGGGTGATGATTCCGCTCTCGGTCCTGGTCCTGGGGCTGTTGTTGCTGCTGCTCTTCCGGCGGCCGCTCGGCGTACTGCTGCCGCTGGCGGTGATGGGCATCAGCCTGACCTGGACCATCGGCCTCTACAGCCTCGCCGGGCTGCAGCTCAATACCGTAACCGCCCTGCTGCCCCCGGTGATCATGGTGCTGGCAGTGGCGACCTGCATCCACCTGCTGCACGGCTGGCTGGAACTGGCCGGAGAACGGGGCGAGGTCCGCACCCTGCTCGCCCACCGCATGGCCACTCTCTTCACCCCCTGCCTGCTGACCGCCCTGACCACGGCCATCGGTCTCTTCTCCCTCACCGTCTGCGACGTCCCCGCGGTACGGAATTTCGGTCTCTACGCCGGGCTCGGCACCCTGCTGTCCTTTATCCTGGCCACCACCCTGGTGCCGATCATTCTCAGCTGGCGGCCGTTGCCGCCGCGCCATGCCGCCCGCCCGCCGCGGCTGCTGCGGCGGGGGCTGCGCCGCGCCACCCGGCTGGTACTGTGGCAACCGGCCGGCGTGCTGCTGGCCGCCGGACTGCTCAGCGCCCTGGCCCTGCCGGGGCTCTGGCAGATCCGCAACAACACCGACCTGGTGCGGTTCTTTCGCCCCACGGCACCGTTGTACACTGACACCCTGGCGCTTGACCGCAGCCTCGGCGGCGTGGAAACCATCGAAATGATGCTGACCCGAAAGGACGGCAAAGCCTTCGATGCCGACCAGTTGCAGCGCCTGGCCGCCTGGCAGCGGGAACTCCAACGCCACCCGGAAATCACCGGCAGCTTCGGCCTGCCCGACCTGCTCGGCGTTCTCTGGCGGGCCGAACATCCCGAGAGTGCCGCCTCCCTGCCGACCGACAACGCGCAACTGCTCGACCTGTTTGATCTGCTGTCCGGCATCGGCGACCGGCAGCTGGTCCGCCGCCTGGTCAGCGCCGATCTGCGCCACACCCGCCTGAGCATCCAGCTGCACCTGCTCGGCAGCGCCGCGGCGAGCCGCCTGGCAGAGGAACTGCTTGCCGAAGGACGATCATGGCTCGGCGAGGGGATTTCCCTGGAGGCCACCGGCAGCTTCCTGCTGATGAGCGGCGACTCCAACCGCCTGGTACGCAGCCTGCTGATGAGCTTCGGCCTTTCCCTGGTGCTGATCCTGGCCGCGCTCTATGCCGCCTTCCACAGCTGGCGACTGCTGCTGGTCGCCCTGGCGCCGAACCTGATCCCGCTGCTCTGGACCGGCGGACTGATGGGCTGGTTCGACATCGATCTGAACACCGGCACCGCCATGATCGCCGCCGTCACCATCGGCCTGGTGGTCGACGACACCATTCACTTCCTGCATCGCTACCGACGCGAACAGCACGGCTACGCGAAGCCCGCCCTGGTGCGCACCACCCTCGGCGTCGGCCCGGCGCTGGTGATCTCGACCCTGGTGCTGGCCCTCGGCTTCTGGGTCGGTATCTTCGGCAGCTTTCTGCCGACCAGCTGGTTTTCGCTGCTGACCGGAGCCACCCTGGTCGGCGCCCTGCTCTGCGACCTGCTGGTGCTGCCGGCCGGGCTGCTGTTGCTGGAGCGGCTGCGTCGCCGGAAACACGCCGCGGTCATGCTGCTGTGCCTGCTGTTGCTCTGCGCCCTCCCGGCATGGGCGGCCGACGCCCTGCCGCAGCAGCTGCAGCAAAATGACGCCGATCTGCCGGTACGCAGTGTCCTGCTGCCGGCCGCCCCGCCCCATGTCGGCAGCCTCAAACTGCTCAAGCGCGGAACAGCGGTGGTACTGCAGACCGACCTGGAAACCACCCTGCTGCGCCGGGTGCTGGCCGCCATCAGCCGCAGTGAACAACAGCGCTGGCCCGCCGGCAAACCGGGACATGACGCCATGCTCGCCTATCTCGACATGCTGAGCGCCGCCGCTGCCGCCGCCGAACAACGGGTTGTCGACATTCCCGCCGGAGAAGACCGTCGACGCCGCCTGCAGATCGAATTCATCGCCGCGCCGCCCGACTACCGGCTGGCTTTTTTCCTGCCCGACGGCCGGGGGCAGAGAACGCTGCAGGCCAGCCGCACCATCGGCGCGGAGTTCTGCCTGGCCGAAATGCGGGCCATTCTCGGCGAGCAGCTGAAACTGGACAGCGAGGGGGTCGACAGAATCCTGGGGCCCCTGTTGCAACAGCACACCAAGGAGCAACCATGAGCCGCTTCGATCTCGACAGCCGCGACTGGCTCGACACCCCGGAACGCAAACGGGACTACAACCGCAGACATTTCGCCGCCGCCGCCGCCAGCTATGACCGCGCCACCGTCGCCATGAGCCTCGGCCGCGACCGGGCCTGGAAGCGGTTGCTGATCGACAGCCTGCCCGACCACCCGGCACCGCGCTGTCTCGATCTGGCCTGCGGCACCGGCGACATCTGCGACCTGCTAGCCCGCCGCTACCCGCAGGGCGAGATTGTCGGGCTCGACCTGACCCCGGAAATGCTCGACCTGGCACGACAGCGGCCGCATGCCGGCAACATCAGCTTTATCGAAGGGGACATGGCGGCAACCGGCTTCGAAGATGCGAGTTTCGACCTGATTACCGGCAGCTACGCCCTGCGCAACGCGCCGCGCCTCGATCAGGCGCTGACGGAAATCAGGCGCCTGTTGAAACCGGGCGGCAGTGCCTGCTTCCTTGACTTCGCCCGTGCCGAATCGGCCCTCGGCCGCCGGCTGCAGTACCTGCTGCTGCGCTCCTGGTGCGGGCTCTGGGGTCGCATCCTGTCCGGCAGCTGGCAGGTGCACGGCTACATCGCCGAAAGCCTGGCCCGCTACCCGGAACCGGACCGCCTGCAGACGATGCTCGACGAGGCGGGGCTGCAGCCGGTCAGCCGACAGAGCCTGTTCGGGGGGATGATGAACCTGTTGCGCCTGCAGAAACCCTCAGAATGAAAGGGCAGGAGGCTGTTGGACTATCCTCCGCTTCAGCCCGTATCGTCCGACAGCTCCTAGAGAGGATTGCGGGCGAGATAGGCGGGATTGAGATACTGCCAGATCGAAACCCTGCTGTTATAGCGTTCGCTGATGAAAAAGCGGTCGTTGCCGTCGATCCAGATCGCCGTCGGCAGGCCGAAGCCGAGCGGATGGACCGTCGGGCCGCCGCCGATGACCAGCAACAGCCTGCCTTCGCGGTTGAAACTCATCAGCGCGTGCTTGCGGCTGTCGAGGACATGCAGGTGTCCCTCGCTGTCGAAAGCGAGGTCCCTCGGCCCGGAAAAATTCCAGGGTTCCCCTCCACGCCGGCCAATCTGACGGAGATATTGCCCATCGCCGTCGAAAATCGCGATCCGGGCGTTGAAGAAATCCGCCACGTAGATACGCCCCTGCTCATCGAGTGCCAGCCCCTGGGGGGAAAACAGCTCGCCCGGCCCGGTGCCCCTGCTTCCGAAGGACTGGACAAGGGTTCCATCCGGGGCGAAAACCAGGATCCGGCAGGCAAGGCTGTCGCTCACGTAGAGCAGCTTGCGCTGCCGGCTGTAGGCAAGGTAGCTGGGGTGCTTCAACACGCCACGGCCGAGAGTTCCGAGGATGCGCCCCACCTGGTCGAGCTTCAGGATTCGTTTTCCGTCGGCAACATAGATGGTCCCCTCCGGGCCGACGGCCAGGTCCAGCGGCTGTTTCAGCACCTTGGCGCCGACCAGGGGGCTGACCTTGCCCCGCTCTAAATCGTAGCGGTAGATGGTGCGCGCCTGCTGGTCGACAACCAGCAGGTTGCCGTCGGGCAACTCGGAAATCCCGAACGGCGCCAGCAGGTGCCCCGAAGCATCCCCTTCCGAGATCCTTTTCAGCAGGCTGTTTTTCCTCGGCTGCAAATCGAGAGGTGAGGAGAAGCACCCTATGTACTCGAACCTGGGCGACTCCGGGGGAGGCGGCCAGACCACGCGGGACCGCTCCACCGAACGGGCGCAGCCGCCGGCAAAGAGAAGCAGCAGCGCCAGCAGCCAAACGCTCCCCGGCCGAATGCCGGCGGCCGGGGCCACTACTTCTTGTGGCAGCGCAGGCACAACTGGCTGCCGCTGTTGTCAATGTTCAGGAAGGGCTGGTACTGCGGATCATGGACATCGTGGCAGGTCGAACATTCGATCTTGCCGGCAAAGAGCGGGATGTCGCTCCAACCTGCCTGGCCGGGGGGAAGATTGAAGGCATCATCCTTGGAACTGTCCGGAAAGCCGATGCCGATCGGGTGGTCGTCGCTGAGATCGGTTAAAAGGTAACTTCTCGAGGCATCATGGACGCTGCCGCCATAAAAGCCTGCCGGGGTATGACAGAGCCCGCATTCCCCGAAGCTCTGGCCGGGGGTCATGGTCGAGTGCCCGACCAGGCCCACCGTATCGCTCCAACCCGAATTGGGCGGGTTGCGCACCGCCGAAACCCCCGTCGCGCCGTCATGGCAATTCAGACACAACAGGGAGATCTGCCCGGGAGGAGAAGGGGTCCCGGCGTCCAGGGTACTGCTGCTGTAAACGGTGTAGGACGTTGCCGCGGTGCTGAAGGTCTTGTTCCAGAGCGGTGTGTTATTCTGGGAGTTGGCGCCGTGCGGGGTATGACAGTAAACGCAGATCTCGTTGTAGTCCTCGAGCCCTCCGAGTCCGTGTTCTCCCTGCTTGGCGGCCCAGGAGAGATCATGTTTGGAGCCGACGATGGAGGCGGAGCGGACAGTCCCGGGCAGACCCCCCAGGAGAACAACACCCAGCAAGACAAGGATCCGGTTCTTCATACCCCCTCCCCGAGGAAATAAATTGCCGTGGGTTAAATGATGGATGACCAGCAGGAAAAGCAAGTGTCGTTCCGACCCGCAGGCCGTCTCCCCCGAAAACCGGAAAGATGAGGGCAGAACGGTCATTCCCAGGCATACCAGGCCGTTTGCGGCCAGACGTGCAGACAGCCTGTAGAGCCATCACCGTCAATCGACCTGATTCAACTCAGTGAAATCACTGCAATACAAAAACTTGAGAGAATGAAAGGAGTCACCAGATGAGTCGTCCGCTGCATACCGTCATCGTCAGCTGCCTGGTGCGCAACACATCCGGCGAGATCCTGCTGATCCGTCACCCGCGGCGCGGCTGGGAATTGCCGCAGGGACACGTCGAGGCGGGGGAGGAGCTGCCGACGGCGGCAGTCCGGGAGGTTCGGGAAGAGACCGGTATCGAGATCAGGATCGAACGCCTGGCGGCCATCTTCTCCAAGCTCGAGCCACAACCGTCGGCGGTGATTTTCGGTTTTCTGGGAATGGCCACCGGTGGACAACCGACCACCAGCGAAGAGAGTCTTGAAGTCGGCTGGTTCGACGAACAGACAGCGCGAAAGCTGCCGGAGCACCCGGTCAATCGCACCCGCCTGGCCGAACTGCTCGACCAGTCCGGCAGCATCCGCTACCGGGCCTACAGCATGGGCCCCTACCGGCCGAAGCCCGGCCGGGATCTCGGCTGATCCGCGGAAGAAAACGTCAGGGCAGGTAGTCGGCGACCTGGATGCCCCGCGACAGGGGGCTCACCTCACCGACGATCCGCCGCATATCCGCGCCGACCAGGTCCATCAGCTCCGGCGGGACAAGCTCCCGACCGTCGGCATCGAGCAGAATTTTCAATCGCACCGACTCGTCCTCGGCAAACCCGACCCGGCTCACCAACCCGATCTGGTTGCTGTTGAGCCGCACCAAGCTGCCGACCGGGTAGGACCCGAGATCGGCGGCAAAATTTTCCAGCAGTTGTGGATGATAGAGGCTGCCCGCGGACTCGCGCAGTCGCGCCATCGCCCCGCGCGGCGTCATCGCCTGCTGGTAGGGGCGCAGGGTGGTCATGGCGTCATAGGCATCGGCAATGGCGACCATGTGGACATAATCGGGCATCTCCAGCCGACGGGCAGCGGCCGGATAACCACTGCGGTCGTACCCGAGATGGTGTCCGAGAGCAATCGCCACCGCCGCCTCGGGAACCTCTGTCATCTGTCGCAGAATGGCCGCCCCCTCCCCGGGGTGGTCCTTGATCCGTTTGAATTCGCTGCTGGTCAGACGCCCCGGCTTGTTGATGATGGTGATATCGATGCGCAGTTTGCCGAGATCGTGCAGCAGAGCGCCGAGACCGAGAACCCGCAGGCGCGCTTCATCGAGACCGCTGGCACGACCGACGGCGAGAGCGATCACCGCCACGTTGACCGAATGACGAAAAGTGTAATCGTCATAGTCCTTGATCAGCGAGAGCGCGAGCAGGGCGTGCGGCTCGGCGAGGGTCGTCTCAACCATCGACCGCACGGTCGCGATCGCCGCTCCCGACTGCGGAATCTTCCCCATCCGCACGTCGTTGAAAATCGACTCGGTGACATGAATCGCCTGCTGGTAAACCTTGTCCGCACGTTGCGCGGGCTCCCGGTCCTCTTCATCCTCGACGAGCTGCGCCTGGATATGTCGCAGACCGGCCCGACGGCAGCTCTCCAGCAACTGCTCCGGGCCACCGGGCCCGGTCAGCAGCACCAGGAAATCGGCCAGTTCGCGGGCGGTGACTCCTCGGGTGAAGACAATCGTTGCGATCGCCCGGCCGGTGAGAACCGCCAGCAGGTTTTCGGCCGCGGCCAGCGGCTCGGTGAACAGACGGTCATTGCAGAACAGGGTCTGCTGATGCACCCCGAGCACCACCCGCGGCTGTTCGCGCAGCAGCCGCTCAAGACACAGCAGCCAGTCATTCACCTGCCGCTGCAGGTTGGGATGCTGCGCCGGGTAGAGCTTCAGCCCCTGAACCGCGCGCAACATCGCCTGGATCATTTCAACCGGTCTGGACCCATCCATAGCACCCTCCTGTCGGTCAATCTAGCCCAACCAATGCAGTTGACCCAAGACAAAAAAGCCGCCCCGACCCCGTAGCAGGGTTCGAAGCGGCTTGAAATGCTGTCAGATGAGCAAGCAGCAGGGGGTGTCTTTCACTACCCCCAACACTACCGCTGAAGGCGGTCGAGACGTGCCTGGATGCAAGGCGCGTGAAGACTGAAAACGCAGGTGTAGCGACAGCTACATCGAGGATTGAAGGCTGAGTGCAACACCGCAGACGGGTGCGTATCGGCCGCCCCCAGCACCACCGTTGAAGGCGGACGAGACGTGCGTAGCTGCAAGGCGTCTCACAGCCGAGGGAGTGAGGCGTAGCGGCAGCTACGTCGGAATGACGAGGCGCGGGAGCAACGCAGCAGATGCGTGCGTCTCGACCGCCCTCGCAGAACACCGCGGGGTCGCGGCCCCGCCCGCCGCCCTACTCTTTTGTACACACAAAAGAGTAGGCAGAAAAAGCGCCCCGAATGTCTTGCCCGCTAGCGCGGGTTCCCTCCGTTCGGCAGACGTTTCGGGGCCGGGACGAAAACTCGGCTACGCCTCAAACATTCGGCCGGCTCTTTCCCGAAACGTCCACCTCTCTCCGGCGGCGACAACACGGGGAGGACAAGTCAAAAAAATCAGAAAAAAGAACCGCCTCGATCCAGAAACCGGTCCGAGGCGGTCGAGATGTGTGCGGATATCGGCCGCCCCCAACACCACCGTTGAAGGCGGTCGAGACGTGCGTAGCTGCAAGGCGTCTCGCAACTGAAGGAGTGAGGTGTAGTGGCAGCTACTCCGCAGCGACTGATGGTGCGAGCAACGCAGCAGATGCGTGCGTATCGACCGCCCTCACACTCACTCACACCACCTGTTCCATGGCCCATACTCCGCACGGACATATCCCCGCGCAAACGCTGCAACCGATACAGACTTCATCATCCGAAACATACTCGAAGGATCCGTCTTCCTTCTCGACCCGTCGGATAGCCCCTTCCGGGCAGGCCTCAAGACACATGGAACAGTCGCGACAGGTGCCGCAGGAGATGCAGCGCAGGGTCTCCTCCTTGCCGTCGATGATGCAGAACTTGCCGCGGTTGCGCGGTTTGAACAGCTCCTTGGAAAGGCAGCTCTGGTTGATCATCTCCGGCTTGACGATCGGCGTCAGCTCACGGCCGGCGAACAGGTCATTGACATAGGCGATCGCCTCCTGTCCCTGGCCGATGGCGTGGGTCAGCAGCCCCGGCTGGATGGTGTCGCCGATGGCGAACACCCCCGGCGCCTTGACCACCTGGCCGCAGGCGTCGACATCCATCATGCCGCGCTCGGTCAGCCATTCGCGCGGCACGTAGGAAAGGTCGGGACGCTCGCCGATGGAGATGATGACGTCGTCGGCCTCGATCAGTTCGCCCTCTTTGGTCACCAGTCCCTGCTCGGTGATCTTCTCGGTGAAGACCGGCCAGCGCACCTCTCCGCCGAGGGCCTTAACGTGGTCGATTTCCTTCTGGAAAGCCGAGGGCCGCTGCACGTCGATGGCGATCACCTTCTCCGCCCCCATGGCGTAGGCGCCGAGGCAGACATCCATGCCGGCGTTGCCGGCGCCGATGACCACCACCTTTTTGCCGATTTTCGGCTTTTTCCCGGCGTTGACGGCCTTGAGAAAGTCGAGCCCCTTGAGCAGCCGTTCATGGCCGGGGAAGGGAATGACCACCGGATTGTGGGCACCGGAGGAGATCACCACCGCGTCGTAGTCGGCGCGGATGCGGGCGAACAGCTCGGCGTCGACCGGGGTGTTGGCACGGACCTCGATCCCCAGATCCTTGATCCGCCGGATCTCGCTGTTGAGGGAATCCTCGGGCAGCCGTTCCGGCGGAATGACCTGGCGCAGCTTGCCGCCGATCTCCTCGTCGGCCTCGAAAACCGTCACCTGGTGGCCTGAGAGCCGCGCCTGCCAGGCCGCCGAAAGGCCGCCGGGGCCACCGCCGATCACCGCCACCCGTTTGCCGCTGTCGGGCTGCGGCTCGGGAGCCGGGATGTCCCGCGACAGCCGGCCGAGGGCGGCCATGCTGACCGACTTGTCGACATACTGGCGGCTGCAGGCGTCCATGCAGGGGTTGGGACAGACCTCGCCGCAGACCGACGCCGGGAAGGGCGAATACCTGAGCACCAGCTGCAGCGCCTCCTCGTGCTTCCCCTGACGCAACAGGTTGATGCGGTCCTGGGTGGGGATATTGGAGGGACAGGCGACCTGGCAGGGAGCGCCGAAACGCTTGTCCTGCCAGTGGGGAATCTTCAGCCGGTCGGCGCCGACGTTGACCAGGCCGCCGACATGCTGGTAATCGTCCTGGACCACATCGCCGAAGATGCCCCCTTCGATCCATTTCCGGGTGAGGAACTCGCGCATGCTGATACGGCTGTGAACGTGGCGCTCCTCGTAGGACTTGGCGACGATCTTCTTCCAGCGGGAGAAATCGGTCAGCTCCGCCAGCAGCGGGCCGCGACCAATCTTTTCCAGGAACACCGGCATCCCGGCAGAGAGAAACTCCCGGTCGGCCTCATCAAGATCGAGCAGCCAGACGTCACCGGAAAGGCCTTCGACCGGTCCACGGACATAGATGGTGCCGCCGACCATGCCCATGCAGGCGCGGTCGCCGAGGACCGAGGTCTCATCTTCGCAGCCGTGGCCGCAGATCACGGCGATGCCGCCGCCCATGAATTCAAAGCAGAAGGAGCCGGTGCGCTTGAGAACCCAGAATTCCGGCGGCTGGTAGGCCGGATCGTGCTTCATCAGCGAACCGGAGCGGGTGCCGACCCGGCCGGCGACATAGATTTTCCCCGCCGCGGCACAGTGGGCGGTGGTGTCACCGCCGTCACCGAGGATGGTCAGCTCGGCGCCGGCGTTGAGCCAGCCGGCATCGGCCGGGGCCGAACCCTCGACGACGATTTCGGTCCCTTCGAGGCCGAAGGAACCGACCCGCTGGCCGGGGTTTTTCACCCGGAATTTCAGCGGCGCGCCGTCTTCGGTCCAGAGCGGTCCGCCGATATCGTGGTGTCCCGAGGAGAGCACTTCGAACTCGGTCTCACCGGCATCGAGCGCCGCGTAGATTTTCTGCAGCAGCTGCTGGGTGGAAATGCGCTTGTTCTGGTCATCAAAACCGATAATTTTCGCGGACATAAAAACCTCAGGAGAATCGGCAAAAGGCCAAGGGCCAAGGGCTAAGGGGTAAATCCTTTCGCCTTTGGCCCTTCGCCGGGTCTTAACATACGTACTGAATCTGCAGTTTGTCGGCCACGGCGCGATCAGTCGCCACCAGGGCGTCAGAACGGCCGACCGGCAGGGAGCTGTTGCCG
This sequence comes from Geothermobacter hydrogeniphilus, assembly GCF_002093115.1. NCBI lineage: Bacteria > Pseudomonadati > Thermodesulfobacteriota > Desulfuromonadia > Desulfuromonadales > Geothermobacteraceae > Geothermobacter > Geothermobacter hydrogeniphilus. The sequence continues at coordinate 18,234 of NZ_NAAD01000014.1, forward strand.
ATCGGGGCCATCAGTTTCTTCAACTCAGTGTCCATCGCCAGGAAATAGTTGACGATGTTCTGCGCCACCCGCTCCGGGTCGAGCCGGTGTACCAGCGGCGGCTCCTGGGTGGTGATGCCAACCGGGCAGAGACCGGTGTTGCAGGCGTTGCAGCGCCCCTGGTCGTTGCCGACGCAGCCGGCCATCTGCAGAATCAGCTTACCGGAGAAAACGCCGTTGGCGCCGAGGGCGATCATCTTGAAGGCGTCGGCGGCGAGGTCGCCGGTCTTGCCGAGGCCGCCGGCCGCCCAGAGCGGGATCTGCCCCTGGCGCCCCTGGGCCACGGCGGCCAGGTAGCAGTCGCGCAGCTTGGAGACGATCGGATGACCGGTGTGATCGAGGGAGACCTCGTGGGCGGCGCCGGTGCCGCCGTCGATGCCGTCGAGGAAGAAACCGCCGACGATGTTGTAGGGATCGCGCACCAGGTTGTTGAAGACCGAGACCGAGGTCGACGAGGCGGCTACCTTGATCGCCACCGGCACCCGAAACTTGAAGGCGGCGTTGAAGGAGAGGAACATCTTCTGCACGCTCTCTTCGATCGAATAGAGCCCCTGGTGGTTGGGCGGGGAGAGCAGGTCGGCCTTGGGCACGCCGCGAATCGCCTGGATATGCTCGGCGACCTTCTGCGCCATCAGCAGGCCGCCGTCGCCCGGCTTGGCCCCCTGGCCGATCTTGATCAGCACCCCGGCCGGATCCTCGATCATGTGCGGCATCGCCTTGGCGATCCGGTTCCAGCCGAAATGCCCGGAAGCGATCTGCAAAATCATGTATTTCAGGTAGCGGGACTTGAGCAGACGCACCGGCACACCGCCCTCGCCGGAGCACATCCGCACCGGCAGCCCGCACTCCTCGTTGAGATAGGCGGTCGCCATCGCCACCGCTTCCCACATCCGCCAGGAGAGGGCACCGATCGACATGTCGCCGATCACCACCGGGTAGATCCAGCGCACCGGCGGCGTACTGCCTTCGGTCCGCAGCAGACCCTCGGGACCGACCCCCAGGGGCAGTTTCTGCGGCGGCAGGATGCGGCCGAAGGGTGCCAGCAGGTCGAAGGTATGCCGCTGGGCGTCAAGGCTCGGGTCGGTCATCTGCGAAATCCGCCCGACGCGGATCTTGTCCAGGGTGCGTACCGTCGATTCCAGATTCTTGCGTCCGCCGCGTTTGATCGAATCGCCACCGAGACAGCGGGTGACGATCGGGTGGCGGGTGTCCGGGTTGCGCTCCGGGCGGATGGCGTCGTTGGGGCAGACCTTTTCGCAGATCCCGCAGCCGCGGCAGTAATTCTTCACCGACTTCACCTGGCGGATGACCGGCACCGCGGAAAAGCGCGCCTTCGGCTCCGGCAGCTCGCTCTCGGAAAAGACCATCCGCCGCCGTTCCACCTTGGCCTCGATGGCCCGGAACGAACAGGCCGAGACACAGGACCCGCAGAGGGTGCAGCGGCTGGCGTCGTAACGGATTTTCCACGGCAGGTCGTTGGGGGTAACGTCCTGAACTCTCATTGTTTCCATCGCTGCACCTCCAGATCATTGCCGATGGCGACAATTTCCCGCTCGTTGGGATAGATGTCGGTCTCCCAGTCGCGCTCCGGAAGAACTTCGTTGATGCCGCAGACCTCGGAGGAGATGACCACCGTCTTCTCATCGCGGCCGATCACCACGGGACGCAGCTTCTTGGCGTCGCAGCAGGTGAACATGCTGTGATCCGGCAGCACCCCGATAATGGTGTTGGGACCGTTGATTTCCAGGTGGGCGAGGGACTGGCGGATCGCCTTGAGTTGCTCCCTGTCCTCGCGCTGCTCGATCTCCTCGAAAGGCAGCGGAGTGACGACATGCTTGTAGTAGCGCAGCGGCCAGCCCAGTTCGTGATGCACGTAATGCAGGGTGTAGAGAAAACACTGCGAATCGGACTCGAAACCGATGTAGCCGCGGTGCAGTTTACGCTGGAATTCGACGTTTTTCAGGTAGAAGGTGTTCTCGCCGTTGGCCAGCGCCGTGTAACCCTGCAGGTGGAAGGGATGGGCGGCGTAGCGGACGATATCGTAGTTGGTGTTCTGCCGGCACTGGGCGGTGATGACCCGGGCGGTGAACTTGTCATCGGGCTGCCAGAGATTGAAATAGGTGCCGATATCACGCGGATCGCCGATCTCCTTGAGGGTCACCACATCGGGCCAGAAGGAGTAGACGAACCCTTCTTCGTTCGGCTCCAGGGCCTCGCGCAGCTTGAGACGCATATCGAGCAGCAGGTCTTCTTGTTCCTTCTTGTCACCGTTGCGCAGATGCTTCGGATAGTCGAAGGTTTCAAAGACGTAGTTGGGCATGGCGTTGATATCCAGACCGGGCTGCGGATTGGTCTCGGGGACCCACTGCAGCACCCGCTGAAAACCCGCCTCGTGGAGGATATCCTCAGCCAGCCGCACCCCCTCGTCGGTGGCCGCCATCGACAGGGTCGGCAGTTTCTTGTAGTTTTCGAATATGCCGCCGAGGTCGTGCATGACCATGGCGAACCCGGAATTATCGTGCCCCTTCTGCTGCGACTGCATCAGCTGCAGCGCCATGCTCGGATGCACGAAATCGAGACTCTTGATTGCGCCGATTCGACACATTGGGCATCACCTCCATAGGTTAATCCTGATGCTTTCGCAAGAAAGCCAAAATGGTGATGGCTGAGCCATCAATCCTGACCGGCCACGCCGGCAGGGCTGTCCTACCTGAATCCGTGAGTTCCTGTTGGATGGAGAGTGCAAGTGTCTGATCTGAATGAGATGTCCAAAAATCTGAAACGCACCCACAGGTTCGCTGGTGATTTTTGGGAAGATCAGACAGATCAATGACTTGTGCTATCCGCCGACAAGGGGCTCACCGATTCAGGTAAAACACAGCCCGAATTGAATTAGCAATTTTCAAACCAATTGCCTGCAAAAATTTTAAAACCATCTCCACGAAACGGGGAACGGACTATAACATAACGACATAACAAAAATTTTTAAAAAGGATAATATTTTTCAGCTTCTCATTGAGGCGACAAAATACCCCTTCTGGTCTGAATATCTGAACTTACCCCTACTCAGAGTAAGTAACATTGATACTCTATTCTAACAGTGGTCCCGACTCGCGGGCAGATATAAAAACCGGGACAATCCTCAGATCATCCCGGTCCGTAAATCATCCAAAAGCGCGACGCCCCGGCCGGGACGCCACGAGCCGTAACGGCAAGTCAGCTGTAGGCGGTCTCCGAATGCGCCACCTGATCAAGCCCCATGCGCTCGTCATCCTTTTCGACCCGCAGCCCCATAGTGGCCTTGAGCACCAGCACCAGCAGCGTGGTCACCACCACCGCGTAACCGCCGGCGGCAACCACGCCGATCAACTGCACCCAGAACTGGTGAAAATTGCCCGAGACCAGCCCGGTGGCCCCGACCGTCGCGAAGATGCCGGTGGCGACTGCTCCCCAGGCCCCACCGAGGCCGTGAACACCGAAAGCATCGAGGGAATCGTCGTAACCCAGCCGGTGCTTCAGCATCACGCCGCCATAGCAGACCGGCCCGGCGGTCAGCCCCATCAGCATGGCCCATCCCGGGGTAACGAAACCGGCCGCCGGGGTGATCACCACCAGCCCGGCAACGATCCCCGAGGCCGCCCCCAGGGCACTCGGCTTGCCGGCGTGCAGCCACTCCAGCAGCATCCAGGAGAGCGCTCCGGCCGCCGCCGCGGTCTGGGTGGTGGCGAAAGCCAGCGCCGCGCTGCCACCCGCCGACAGGGCGCTGCCGGCGTTGAAACCGAACCAGCCGAACCAGAGCAGACCGGCACCGAGCAGAGTCATCGGCAGGTTGTGCGGCACCAGCCGCTCCTGCGGATAACCGATCCGGCGTCCCAGCGCCAGCGCCAGCACCAGGGCCGAGATTCCGGAGGAGAGATGAACCACGGTCCCCCCGGCAAAATCGAGCGCCCCCAGCTCCAGCAGCCAGCCCCCATCCCCCCACACCCAGTGACAGAGGGGATCATAGACCAGCGTCCCCCAGAGCAGGATAAAGACGCAGTAGGTGGAAAACTTCATCCGCTCGGCGATCGCTCCGGAGATCAGGGCCGGGGTGATCACCGCGAACATCCCCTGGAACATGATGAAGACGTAGGTGGGAATCGAACCCGTCAGGCTCTCGGGAGTGATGCCGCAGAGAAAAGCATTGGCCAGGCCGCCGATGAAACGCCCCTCGCCGCCGAAAGCCAGGGAGTAGCCGATGGCGACCCACTGCACCCCCATGATCGCCATCGCCGCCACGGTGTGCATGGTGGTCGAGAGAACATTCTTGGACCGGACCATGCCACCGTAGAAAAGCGCCAGGCCGGGCAGCATGGCCAGCACCAGGGCCGAAGAGACCAGCATCCAGGCGGTATCGCCGCTGTCGAGCCGGTCGGCAGCCAGCACCGGCGTTGCGGAAAGAAGCAGCAGCAGAGAAAAGAGAGTGGAAACAAGACGGGCCATCATGAACCTCCGAGAAAACCTCATTGTTGGTGCGGCGACAATGCCTTCCCGTAGAAATAGCAACCTGCGTGCCACTGAACAGAGTTGTTGTTTTTCAGCTACTTACAACAACAACACCTGTCTGTTGCCTAAAATTAAAGCAACTCGTTCCCCGCCAAGGCCAAAAAAAAGGCTCCCGCCGCGGCGGGAGCCTTTTGTATCCGGATACCCCGGCGAGGTCCGGACTTTCTCAGATTTCGACCACCCAACCCTGGGTATCGGGCAGACGACCGTACTGAATGCCGGTCAGGGTATCGTAGAGTTTGCGGGTGATTTCCCCGGTGGTTTTACCGTCACCGAGCAGGGCCGTCTTCCCCTGGTAGGTGAACTGGCCGACCGGGGACACGACCACGGCCGTTCCGGTGCCGAAGGCCTCGGTCAGGCGGCCGCTTTCGATCCCGGCAAAGATCTCATCAACCGCCAGCGCCCGCTCCTCGACCTCCAGCCCCATCTGCTGCGCCAGGGAGAGAATCGAGCGGCGGGTGATACCGTCGAGAATGGTCCCGTGCAACGGCGACGTCACCAGCCTGCCGTCGTAGATAAAGCACATGTTCATACTGCCGACTTCCTCGACATGCTGCCGGTTCTTCGCGTCCAGCCACAGCACCTGGTCATAACCCTGGCCGGCAGCCTCGCGGGCGGCGTAGAGGCTGGCGGCGTAATTGCCGCCGGTCTTGACCTCACCGGTGCCGCCATGGGCGGCACGCACGTAATGATCGGAAATCCAGATCTTCACCGGGGCCAGCCCACCCTTGTAGTAGGCGCCGACCGGCGAAAGGATCACGTAGCAGGAGTACTGGTCGGCCGGGCGCACGCCGAGCATCGGCTCGGTGGCGATCATCGTCGGTCGGATATAGAGACTGGTGCCGGGGCTGCGCGGCACCCAATCCGCCTCCAGGGCGACCAGCTGCCTGATGGCATCGAGAAAAAACGCCTCGTCGACTTCCGGCATGCACATCCGGCGGGCGCTGCGATTGAAGCGGGCGACATTGTCGGCCGGACGGAACAGCGCCACCGAACCGTCGTCGCGACGAAAGGCCTTGAGCCCCTCGAAGATCTCCTGGGCGTAGTGCAGCACCATCGCCGCCGGGTCCATGCTGAAAGGCCCGTAGGGCTGAATCCGGGCCGAATGCCACCCCTGCCCGGTGGTGTATTCCATCAGGAACATGCGGTCGGTGAACTGCTTGCCGAAGACGAGTTGCGATTCATCCTCGATACGTGGTTTGGGATCTGGAATGGGAAGGACATCGATCTTCATCTTGGCGGCCTCCGGAAAATGAAAAAATTGGGAATGGGATTTTTTAGCATATTGCCCGAAGCAGCGGCAAGCAATTCCGAGTTCCCGGATCCCTCAATGATTCCGGACAGCGAGAGCCGCCCGAAACTTCAGTCCTTTTCGCTCCGGGGCAGCGTGGCACCGCCATACATCAGCCGCCGGCTGTTTTCGCGGCATTCATCTTCATGGAAACGACGTACCAACTTCTCATACTCCGCCCGCTCGGCCCATTCTCCCAGGCGGTAGCCCAGATCACTGACTTTCCACAGATCTTCCATTGATTCCTCCCAACGATTTTTTCCGGATCGACAAACCCGGCCAGCGACCCGGAGATGTCAGCAAGGAATTAAACAACTTGTCGCTACCTGTCAAGGTATTTTTTACTAAATATATTATAACGCCGTTATGACATGCCCCGCGTATGCAAACAACGGCAGAAACATTACACTGTCACCTGAAACAACAAAGAGATTTACGGGAGAAAACCATGATCTATCGGGAACTGGAGGCGGCCCTCTCGATCCTCGGACTCGGACAGCGGGCATCCCTGGCCGAGATCAGGAACCGCTATCATCAACTGGCCCGCGAACATCATCCCGACGGCGGCACGGCGCGGGAATCGGACCAGATGCAGCGAATCAACGCCGCCTACCGCCTGCTGCGTGACTATTGCGCTGGTTATTGTTACGATTTCAGTGAAGCGGAGTTCTACGAACAGGACCCCGAAGCGCGCCTGCGGCGCCAGTTTGCCGAGGATCCGGTATGGGGCGGCCACGACGATCAGGCAGGCTGACTGACGTTTCAGAAACCTGCCGAACCCTGCCCGTCCTGGTCGGCCAGCACATACTTCTTGACCGTGCGCCGGTCAAGGCCGGTGATGCGGGCGACCTCTTCGTAGGTGCCGTGCCGCCGGTAGAGCAGCCCGCAATAGCCGGCCAGCAGCTCGGCAACCGCCATCCGCCCCTGCTCGACCCTCCTGCCGAACCCCTCCGCGGCCGCCGGGCGGACCGCCTCGCCGGCGTAGCTGCCGTTGAGCAGCAGCCGCCGCACCGCCTGTTCCAGTTCCCGCACATTGCCGGGCCAGGCATAATCACCCGGCAACTGCCTTCGCAGTTCCGCACCCAGCCAGGCGACCAACTCCGGCGCGTCCTCCCCGACACTGCGCTTCACCACCACCCCGAGCAGCAGCTGCAATTCCCGCCCGTCCTCACTCAACCGCTGCCGCAGAGACGGCACCTGAATGACATCGGAACAGAGCCGATAATAAAAATCATCGCGGAACGCCCCGCTGTCGCGCAACTCCTCCAGCGACCGGTTGGTGGCGGCGATCACCCGCCCGGAAAACCGCTGGCGCTGGTGTGATCCGACCGGGCAGAATTCGCGCTCCTGCAGGACCTGCAGCAGCTTGATCTGGACCGGGATCTCCACATCGCCGATCTCATCGAGAAAAATGGCGCCGTGCGGCGAACAGCGGGAAAAGACCCCCTGGTACTGGTCGACCGCCCCGGTGAAGGCGCCGCGACGATGGCCGAACAACTCCGACTCGATCAGGGTTGACGGATACTGGGAGAGGTTGATACCGAGAAAGGTGCGGGTAAAGCTCTCCCTGAAACAGCCCCGCCGCTCGTCAAAGGGGATATGCCCGGAGCGTCCGATGGCGGCCGCGGCCGCTCCCTTGCCGCAACCGGTCTCTCCCAGCAACAGGGTGGAGAAATCCTCCATCCGGTCCCAGAGGAAGGATTCGAAGCGGGTGATATCGGCGGTAAACACATTGTGCCAGAGGCGACGCCGCAACTCGACCATGCACGGACTGCAGCCGACCAGCCCCTCGGCAATGAAGTAAAAGGCGCGCCGCAGCTGGTAGAAAAAGGCCAGGTAGCGCAAAGACTCGTTGCCGCCGCAGCCCCAGCTCCGCATGGTACCGAGCAGGTCGGCGGCGAAGGGCACCGGGATCGGCTCCTCCCCCGAATCCAGCTGCCGACGAATGTGGCGATCGAGATCGTCGGCCGCACGATGAAAGAGATCGAACAGCAGTGCCGTCCGCAGCAGACGGGCATCCTCGGCGCCGAAGTCAGTCGGTCGCAGCCGGTCGCGGGGCCCCAGGGCATCGAGCTGCTGCCGCACCCGGCCGGTCACCCGCGACAGCAGCTGCCGGTCGGGAAAGGAGTCGCCGACCCCGGCAATCTGCCGGTCCAGCCGGTCCCGGTCGGGACTGAAGGGACAACTGAAGGCCGCCTCGGCCACCAGCCCGAGAAGGTCGCGACGCTCCGAAGGGAGAGTTTTGAGTTTCATACATTGAATGTATAGACATGTTCACTCAATGTCAATACACCACAAAGACATCCACAACAGCAAAAGACCTAGCAAATTGATATAAGTCAATTATATCAATCTGTTGCATATACTTTACAAGCATGGCACGCCTCCTGCGATAGAAGACGGTCACAACCCGAACCCAGGAGAAGACCATGCGCAACCATCCCGTCAACCCGTTCCGCTCCCTGCTGACCCGTCTCGCTGTCAGCCTGCTGTTTATTCTTTCCCTGGCCGCTCCCGGCCTGGCGGCCGGGCTACTCAAGCCGCTCAACGGCGGCAGCCCCCTCGCCATCACCTCTCACCAGGTCGAAGTGGTCATCAACAACGGCTTCGCCCGCACCGAGATCGACCAGACCTTCAGCAACCCCGCCGACGCCCCGCTCGAAGCCCTTTACACCTTCCCGCTGCCGAAACAGGCCAGCCTGTCCGAGTTGTCGATGTGGGTCGCCGGGCAGGAACTGGTCGGCGAGGTGGTGGAAAAGGAGAAGGCCCGTCAGGTCTACGAAGCGGAAAAGGCGGCCGGGAAACAGGCCGCGATAACTGAAAAAAACGACTTCAAGACCTTCGAGACCCGGGTCGGCAACATCCCGCCGGGCGGCGAAGTCCGCATCCGCCTGGTCTACTATCAGTCGCTGGAGATCGACCTCAACGTCGGCCGCTATCTCTACCCGCTGGCGGAAGGAAATGTCGACGAGGAGCAGTTGCAGTTCTGGTCGGTCGACGACCGGGTCAACGGCCCCTTCCGCTTTCACCTACAACTCAAATCGGCCTTCCCGGTCAAGGATGTCCGGCTGCCGGGGCTGCAGAACGAAGCGGTCATCAACCAGGCCGGCGGTACCGGCGAGCAGGGCAACGGCAATGACTACGAGGTCACCATCGACCGTCCCGCCGGCAGCCGTCTCGGCCGCGACATCGTCTTCTACTACCGTCTCGACGACAGCATTCCGGGCCGCGTCGAACTGATCCCCTACCGCCCGGATGATCGTCACGACGGCACCTTCATGCTGGTGGTCACCCCCGCCGCCGACCTGAAACCCCTCACCGCAGGGACCGACTGGACCTTCATCCTCGATGTCTCCGGCAGCATGGGTGGAAACAAGATCGCCACCCTGGCCGACGGCGTCAGCCGGGTGCTCGGCCAGCTGCGCGGCAACGACCGCTTCCGCCTGATCACTTTCAACACCAAAGCGCGCGACCTGACCGGCGGTTTTGTCCCGGCCGACCCCGGGCGGGTGCAGAACTGGATCAGGCGGGTCAAAACCATCCAGACCGGCGGCGGCACCAACCTCTTCGCCGGGCTCAAGGCCGGCTACCGGGGGCTCGACGCCGATCGCACCAGTGCCACCATCCTGGTGACCGACGGTGTCGCCAATGTCGGCGAAACCGAACACCGGGCCTTTCTCAAGCTGCTGAAAAAATATGACATCCGGCTCTTCACCTTCGTCATCGGCAACAGCGCCAACCAGCCCCTGCTCGACCGGCTGGCCGAAGACTCGGGCGGCTTCGCCATGAACATCTCCGACAGCGACGACATCAGCGGCCGGCTGCTGCAGGCCAAGGCCAAGGTTCTTCACCAGTGCCTGCGCGACGTCAAGCTGGAAATCCGCGGTGAGCAGGTGCAGCTGGACGCGCCGCAGACCCTCGGCAATCTTTACGCCGGTCAGCAGCTGATCCTCTTCGGCCGCTACAGCACTCCCGGCGAGATCGGTATCACCCTGAAAGCCAAAATTTCCGGCCGGGAACAATCCTGGCGGACGACGGCGATGCTGCCGAAGGTGGATACCGACAATCCGGAACTGGAACGGCTCCGGGCGCTGGAGAAGATCGAACAGACCATGCAGCAGATTCGTGAACAGGGCGAGACCGATGCGCTGCGCTCCAAAGTTGTCGATCTCGGCCTGAACTTCTCCCTGGTAACCGACTACACCTCGATGCTGGTGGTCACCGACGATGTCCTGGAAAGCAACGGCATCGAGAAACGCAACGCCGACCGCGTCCAGCGCGAACGCCGGGCCCAGCAGCAGAAAGCGACCCGGCCGGCAAAGAGCTACCGGGTCGACAACCAGGGCCAGGGCGCTTTCGGCGGCCGCAGCGCGCCGGGTCTCGGCCTCGGCTCCGGCCCGGTCGGACCGCTCGGCGTGGCCCTGCTGGCCTGGCTGCGGCGGCGCAGAAAACAGCTGAAATAGACCCGCATCATTCGCAACCATGCGGCGGCGGCGACCCCGCCGCCGCACAGGGCACAAGGAGACCATCATGACCACCCTGCCGATCACCGCCACCACACAACCCGAACTTCACGACAACGGACTGCGTCGCCTCGAACTGGGCGGCTGGCTGCTACTGCTTTGCCTCTGCAACCTCGGCCTGCTCGCCAACCGGCCGACTACGCAACTGATGTTCGACCCCGCCGCGGTCGCTGCCGGTCAATGGTGGCGGCTGCTGAGCTGGCCGCTGGTTCACGTCAGCCGCTACCACCTGCTACTCGACGGCAGCGCCTTCCTGTTGCTGCTGAACGGGCTGCGGGAGGAATCTTTTTTCCGGCGCTGCGGCTACGTCCTGCTGTCCGCCGCCGGCAGCCTGGTCGTGCCGCTGCTGCTGGTCCCGGAACTGTCCCGCACCGGGCTCTGCGGCCTTTCCGGCATCGCTCACGGGCTGGCGGCGGTCAGCGCCCTGGAACTGATCCAGTCCACAGAACAGGACCCGGCGGCCGGCAGACTGGGATGGCTGCTGCTGGCCGGACTGTTGTTCAAGACCGGCTGGGAACTGGGACAGGGACGGGTGATCTTTGCCGACTGGCACCTCGGCAGCGTCGGCCACCCGATCGTCAGCACCCACGCCGGCGGCTTCCTCGGCGGCATCCTCGGCTTCCTGTTGCGGCAGTTGAGCGGCAGAAGGAAAACTTGCCGGAATGCCAAACAGACCTTAAACTAAATTTTTCTCATCTTCATTCCAACCTGAGACCATCGACCGACAGGACAAACCGTCATGAATCAATGCTCCCATGGCTTCCGCTGGTTGAACATCACCCAATTTCTCGGCGCCCTGAACGACAACCTGTTCAAACTGCTGCTGGTCTTCCTGATCATCGACCTGCAGGGGGTCGAGGCGGCCGGCCGGGTCGCCGCCATCGCCGGACTGGTCTTCGTGCTGCCGTTCCTGCTCTTTTCGGCCGCGGCCGGACGGCTGGTCGACCGCTTCAGCAAAACCCGCCTGATCCGCTACACCAAGTTGCTCGAACTGGCGGTCATGCTGCTCGGGGTGGCCGCCTTTGCCGCCGCCAGCGTCCCCGGGCTCTACGGCTGCCTGCTGCTGATGGCGCTGCAGTCCACCCTGTTCAGCCCGGCGAAATACGGCATTGTCCCGGAGCTGGTCGACCAGGAGCAGCTCTCCTCCGCCAACGGCAGCCTGGAGGCCCTGACCTACCTGGCGATCATCGGCGGAACCGCACTGGCACCGCTGCTGCCGACCCTGACCGGCAACCGCTACGGTCTCGCCGCCCTGGTCTGCGTGCTGGCGGCCGTTGCCGGGCTGCTCGCCAGCTACCGGATTCCACCGACCCCGGCGACCGGCACCCGCCGCCAGGGTTCTCTGCTGGTGATTCCCGACCTGGTCAAGGCGCTGCGCTTCGCCCGTGAAGACGGGTTCCTGCTGCTGGCGGTGCTCGGCAGCGCCTGGTTCATGCTGCTCGGCGCCTTTTTCCAGCTCAACCTGATTCCCTACGGCATCGAAACCCTGGGGCTGAACCAGCAGCAGAGCGGCGCCCTGTTCCTGGTCGCCGCCCTCGGCATCGGCCTCGGATCGCTGACCGCCGGCAGGCTCTCCGGCCGCAACATCGAATTCGGCATCGTCCCGCTCGGAACCCTCGGCCTGACCATCGCCACCTGGCTGCTGGCCCTGACGCCGGGCCGGCTGCCGCTGGTGATTCTCATCGTGCTGCTGCTCGGCGTCTCCTCGGGCCTGATCATCGTCCCCCTCAACGCCTTCATCCAGCAGCGCACCCCGCCTGAGCGGCGTGGCGAAATCCTCGCCGCGGCCGGCATGCTCGGCTGGTTCGGAGTCCTGCTCGCCTCCCTGCTGCTGCTCGGTCTGGGCGAGATCCTGGGGCTCTCCAGCCGGGAGTGCTTCGCCGCCCTTGGCCTGGTCTCCATCGGCCTGACCCTGTGGGCGTTCCGCACCCTGCCCGACTTTTTCCTGCGTTTCATCACCCTGCTGGTGATGCGTTTCGCCTACCGCATCCGGGTTGCGGGCCGGGACCATGTTCCGGCCAGTGGCGGCGCGCTGCTGGTCGCCAACCACGTCTCCTGGATCGACGCCCTGCTGCTGGTCGCCTGCGAACAGCGCCGTATCCGCTTCCTGATGGAGCGCGGCATCTACAACCGGCCCGGGATACGGCAACTGTTCCGCCTGATGGGGGTGATTCCGATCTCCAGCCGCGACCGGCGCAAGGACCTGGTCGCCTCCCTGCGCGAGGCGCGGCAGGCCCTTGACGACGGCTACCTGGTCTGCATCTTCGCGGAGGGACAGATCACCCGCAACGCCAGCCTCGGCGAGTTCAAGAGCGGCTTCGAATCGATCGTCAAAGGCAGCGGCCACCCGGTGATCCCGGTCTACCTCGGCGGCCTCTGGGGCAGCATTTTCAGCTATTCCCGCGGCCGGCTGCTGGCCGGGCTGCCGCGCATCCCCTATCCGGTCGACATCCTCTTCGGCGCCCCGCTGCCCGACAGCAGCGATGCCGGGCAGGTCCGGCAGGCGGTGATGGAGATGTCGAGCGACTGGCACCGGGACCGGCAGCAGCAGAGTCCGTCCCTCGGCCGACAGTTCGCCCTCGTCGCCAGGCGCAACTGGCGGGCCCCGGCGATATCCGATACCGCGGGGAAAAGACTGCGCTACGGCCAGACTTTGACCGCCGCCCTGGCGCTCGGCAGGCAACTGGAACAGGAGTGCTGGGGGGAACGGATGGTCGGCGTGCTGCTGCCCCCGTCGGTGGGTGGGGCGCTGGTCAACCTGGCCCTGACCCTGGTCGGCAAAATTCCCGTCAACCTCAATTACACCGCCTCGGCGGAAGCCTTTGACTCGGCCTGTCGGCAATGCGGCCTGCGCACCATCATCTCCGCGGAAGCGTTTCTCGAACGATTCGAACAGTTTCAGGACCGTACGGACATCAAGCGGCTCGAAGAGCTGCTGCCGGCCATCCCGACCGGCCGCAAACTGGCCGCCTGGCTGCAGGCCCGGCTGCTGCCGCTCTGCCTGTGGACGCGACTGGGAACCCTCGACGGCGGGGAGACGGCCACGGTTCTCTTCTCCTCCGGCAGCACCGGGGAGCCGAAGGGGATCATGCTCAGTCACCGGAACATCCAGGCCAACATCGCCTCGCTGCAGATGCTGATCCGCACCGACAGCAGCGACAACGTCTGCGCGGCGCTGCCCTTCTTTCACTCCCTCGGTCTCACCGGCACTCTCTGGCTGCCGCTGATCTCGGGATTCTCCGCCAGCTACCACCCCAACCCCCTCGACGGCGCCAGGATCGCCGAACTGGTCCGTGAAAACAGATCGACGCTGCTGCTGGCCACCCCGACCTTCCTGCTGGCCTACCTGCGACGGGCGAAAAAGGAGGATTTCGCCAGCCTCCGGCTGGTGATCGCCGGAGCGGAGAAACTGAAACCGGCGCTGGCGGACAAGTTCGAGGAAAAATTCGGCATCCGGCCGCTGGAGGGTTACGGTGCCACCGAACTGGCGCCGGTGGCGGCGATCAGCGTCCCCGACGTGGAGATCGACGGCGTCAGGCAGCAGGGGGCGCAGGCGGGCGCGGTCGGCAAACCGCTGCCCGGCATCGCCGTCCGCGTCATCGACCCCGAAAGCGGAGAACAGAAACCGGCCGGCGACGAAGGGCTGATCCTGATCAAGGGCGCCAACGTCATGCAGGGCTACCTGAACCGCCCCGACAAGACCGCCGAAGCGGTCCGGGACGGCTGGTACAACACCGGCGATATCGGTTTTCTGGACAAAAAGGGTTTTCTGCACATCACCGACCGGCTGGCCCGCTTTTCCAAGATCGGCGGCGAAATGGTCCCCCACATCGCCATCGAGGAGGTGCTGCAGCAGGGACGGGCAGGAGCGACTCAGGCGATCGCGGTCACTGCAATCCCCGACGAACGCCGGGGTGAACGACTGGTGGTACTCTACACCGGGGAGGCGGGGGAGCTGGACGAACTGCAGGAACGGCTGGCGGACAGCGACCTGCCGAATCTCTGGCGGCCCGGCAGGGACGCCTGGTTCCGGGTCACCGAGCTGCCGCTGCTCGGCACCGGAAAACTCGACCTGGGCGGCATCCGGCGGCTGGCCCTGGCCGCCGCGGCGGGCTGATCCCCGGCAGCCTGTCAGTCGGATTCAGCCTGGTCGATCAGTTCGAAAACGCCGAGCTGGTCGTTGAAGTTGTAGATTTCACCGGTTTCGATGATATAGTGCCAGCCGAGAATCTCCAGGGTGCCCTGCCGCACCCGCTCGGCAATGAAAGGATAGCTCAGCAGGTTTTTCATCTGCACCAGCACATTGACCCGTTCGGTCAGCCATTCCCGTTCGGCCGGGGTCTTTTCCACCGCCAGGCGTGCCACCCGGGCGGGAACCTCCCTGGAGACTTCCAGCCATTTCCTGACATGCGGCAGATCGGCCAGTTCCTCCCCGTTCTTGTGCAGGGCGGCACAACCGCCGCAGTTGGAATGCCCGCAGACGACGATCGATTCGACCTCAAGGACCTTGACCGCATACTCGATCGCCGAGGTGGTGGCGACGAACTCTTCGGTCTGACGGTAGGGCGGCACGATGTTGGCCACGTTGCGCACCATGAACAGTTCACCGGGACGGGTGCGGGTGATCAGGTTCGGCACCACCCGCGAGTCGGAACAGCCGATGAAGAGGGTGTGGGGGTTCTGTTCCCGGCCGAGGGTGCAGAAGAGTTCCCGATGGGAGACAAATTCATCCCGACGGAATTTCATGATGCCCTTGAAGAGTTTCTCCATGCCGGGAAATTAACATAGAGACTTCACGAAAACCAGAGCCTGTCGTTTTTTGCCGCTGGCCAACACTCTCATCATCTGTTATTTTGTCGAGCTTTGCTTACTACAATCAGTGAGCCCCTTGTCGACAGACAGCACAAGTCACTGATCTGCCTGAGCTTCCCCAAAATCACCAGTAAACCTGTGGGTGCGCTTCAGATTTTTGGAAATCTTTGGCTTTTTCCCGGTTTCGGCCCAGAATAGAAAGATGGAGGCGCCGCCGGCCCCAGCCCGGCGAGCCCGACAACCCATGAACGATAAAATTCTCAACCGCGTCCAGAAATCCTCTCGCTACCTCGGCGCCGAACTCGGCAGCCGCCCCAAGGATCCGCGGACAGTCGATCTCAGCCTGGCCCTGGCCTTTCCCGATGTCTACGAGGTCGGCATGAGCCACATCGGCTTCGCCATCCTCTACAGCCTGCTCAACGATCACGACTGGATCGCGGCCGAACGGGTCTACGCCCCCTGGCCCGACCTCGAAGCGGAACTGCGCACCGCCGGCGAGCCGCTGCGGGCGCTGGAGAGCCAACGCCCGCTGGGCGATTTCGACCTGATCGGCTTCACCCTGCAGTACGAGCTGAGCTACAGCAACCTGCTCAACATGCTCGACCTGGCCGGCATCCCGCGCCGCCGCGAGCAGCGCGACGCAAGCCACCCGCTGATCATGGTCGGCGGTCCCTGCGCCTTCAATCCCGAACCGCTGGCCGACTTTTACGATTTCGCCGTCATCGGCGACGGCGAAGAGGCGGTGGTCGAAGTCTGCGAGCAGGTGCGACAGGGTCGGCAGGAGGGCTGGAACCGGGAGACGCTGCTGCGGCGGCTGGCCGACATCGAAGGCGTCTACGTCCCCTCCCTCTACCGGGTCAGCTACCATGAGGACGGCCGCATTGCGGCGCTGTCCCCCGCGCCGGGCGTCCCGCAGCGGGTCCGGCGCCGGTTCCTGGCCAACCTCGAAGACGCCCCCTACCCGACCGCGCCGATCGTCCCCTTCATGAACACCGTTCACAACCGGGTGGCGGTCGAGGTGGCGCGCGGCTGCACCCGCGGCTGCCGCTTCTGCCAGGCCGGCTACATCTACCGCCCGGTGCGCGAACGGTCGCCGCAGCGAATCGCCGACATCGTCGATGAGTCGCTGCGGCATTCCGGCTACAGCGAAGTCTCGCTGCTCTCCCTCTCGACCGGTGACTACTCCCGCCTGGAACCGCTGCTGAAGGGCCTGATGGGCTGCCACGAAGCCGGCCAGGTGGCGATCTCGCTGCCGAGCCTGCGGGTCGGCTCCCTCTCCGCGGAGATGATGGAAGAGATCAAGAAGGTCCGCAAGACCGGCTTCACCCTGGCCCCGGAGGCCGGCAGCGAGCGGCTGCGCGAAGTGATCAACAAGGGCATCAGCGAAGCCGACCTGCTGGCCGCCACCGAAGCCGCCTACGCTCTCGGCTGGCGGGTCATCAAGCTCTACTTCATGATCGGCCTGCCGACCGAGACCGACGAGGACCGCCGGGGCATCATCGAACTGGCGGCGCGGGTCAAGCGGACCGGCCGCGGCACCGAAGGCGGCGCCGACGCCAACGTCTCGGTCTCGACCTTCGTCCCCAAGCCGCACACCCCCTTCCAGTGGGAGGCGCAGATCGGTGTCGAGGAAACCCTCGCCCGCCAGAACCAGCTGCGGGATGGACTGAAAAAACGCAAGCTGCGACTCAAGTACCACGAGGCGCGGATGTCGCTGCTGGAAGGGGTCTTCGCCCGCGGCGACCGGCGGCTCGGGCGGCTGCTTGAAGCCGCTGTCGATGCCGGCTGCCGCTTCGACGGCTGGGGCGAGCATTTCGATTTCTCCCGCTGGCAGCAGGCCTTCGCCGCGACCGGCATCGACCCACACTGGTACCTGCGGCAGCGGGACGAGGAGGAGATTCTCCCCTGGGATCACATCGACTGCGGCATCCCGAAAAGCTTCTTTCTCGCCGAACGCCGCCGCAGCATCCAGGGCGACTACACTGCCGACTGCCGCCACGGCGACTGCCACGGCTGCGGCCTGTGCGACTTTGACAGCCTGCGGGTACGACTCAGCGAACGTGATGAACTGACCCCGCCGCGGCTCCCCGCCGCGCCCTCCCCAGTCGCCGACGGCCGGTTCAAGATCCGCCTGCGACTGCGCAAGGAGGGCCGCGCGCGGTTCGTCAGTCATCTCGAGTTCATGACCGCCTTCCATCGCGCGGTGCGGCGCGCGCAACTGCCGATCCGCTACTCGGAAGGTTTTCATCCGACGCCGAAGATCTCCCTGCCCGATGCCCTGCCGACTGGTTTCTGTTCCGACGCGGAAATCATCGACCTGGAACTGTTCCGGCCGCTGCCGGCCGACCGGATCGCCGCCGAGCTCAACCACCAGCTGCCGCCCGGCTTCGAAATCCTCGCCGCGGCCGCCGTCGCCTGGAAAACTCCAAGTCCATCTGCTAGCATTGAGAGCAGTCGCTACCGGGTCGGTCTGCCGGCAGACGCGCCGGCAGACCTGGCCGGACGCTGCGCTGATTTTCTGGCCGCCGACGAGGTCATCGGCCGGCGACAGAAAAAAGGCGGCACCATCGAGGTCGACCTGCGGCCGCCGGTCCTGGAACTCGCCCTGCGCGAGCAGGCCCTGTGGATCACCCTGCGCAAGGGCAGCCCGCTGCCGGTTGCCGCCCACCTGCTGGGATTGACGCCGGAAGCGGCCCGCGATCTGGAGATCCGCAAGGTCGAGGTGCGGATGCGCGACGGGCTGGACTGCTTTGCCAACGCCTGATTCAGGAAACTGAAATTTTCGGAATTTCACACATATATCCACAGGGAGGAACCATGACCAAGGAGCTGGTCATCAACATGACCTCCCACGAAACCCGGGTGGCATTGCTGGAAAGCGGCCACATCGCCGAACTCTACATCGAACGGCGGCGTGAACGGGGCATCGTGGGCAACATCTACAAGGGCAAGGTGATCCGCGTGCTGCCGGGCATGCAGGCGGCCTTTGTCGACATCGGCCTGGAAAAGGCCGCCTTTCTCTATGTCGCCGATGTGCTGGCCGAGATGGAAGCGGTGGAACAGTTTGTCGAGGGACGCAGCCAGCACGCCGAACCGGAGGATGGACACGAGGACGAGCAGCCGCCGCTGCCGCCGATCGAGGACCTGCTGCAGGAAGGCCAGGAACTGCTGGTGCAGGTCGCCAAGGAACCGATCGGCACCAAGGGCGCCCGCATCACCTCCCACATCTCCCTGCCCGGCCGCCACCTGGTCTACATGCCGACCGTCGATCATATCGGCATCTCGCGGCGGATCGAGGACGAAGAGGAAAAGGACCGGCTGCGCGGCCTGGTCGAGGAGATCCGTCCCGCCGGCACCGGCTTCATCGTCCGCACCGCCGCCGAGGGCAAGAGCAGCGAGGAACTGCGCTCCGACATGGAATTCCTGGTCGGCCTGTGGGAGGATATCGACAAGCGGCGCGAGCATCATGGCGCCCCCTGCCTGATCCATTCCGATCTCGATCTGACCAGCAAGGTGCTGCGCGACACCCTCACCGAGGATGTCAACCGCATCGTCGTCGACAACCGCGAAGAGCATGACAAGATCGTCCGTTTCCTGGCGACCTTCATGCCCAACCTGCGCTACGCCATCGATTTCTACGAGGGGGATGAGCCGATCTTCGACGCCTTCGGTCTCGAAGTCGAAATCAGCCGCGCCCTGGGACGCAAGGTCTGGCTGAAAAGCGGCGGCTACATCATCATCGAACAGACCGAGGCGCTGATCGCCATCGACGTCAACACCGGGCGCTTCGTCGGCAAGCACAACCTCGAAGACACAATCCTCAAGACCAACCTCGAGGCGGTCCGGGAGATCGCCTTTCAGCTGCGGCTGCGCAACCTCGGCGGCCTGGTGATCATCGATTTCATCGACATGGAGCGCGAGGCGCACCGGGAAAAGGTCCATGCCGCCCTTGAAGAGGTCCTCAGGCAGGACAAGGCCAAGACCAACATCCTCAAGATCTCCGAACTGGGGCTGGTCGAGATGACCCGCAAGCGGGTGCGCGAAAGCATCGGCCGCACCCTCTGCGAACCCTGTCCCTACTGCGAAGGCAAGGGCTACATCAAGAGCCGCATCACCACCGCCTATGAAATCTTCCGGGAACTGCAGCGCGAGATCAGGCAGCTGCCCGGCTACCGGGTCACCCTGCTGTGCCATCCCGACATCGCCGACCTGCTCAGCGACGAGGAACACGAGGGCATCGAGGAGATCGAACGACGCTTCCAGAAACAGATCGCCATCCACTCGCGACCGAATTTTCATCTTGAGCAATATGAAATTCTGGTCGGATAATAGTCCTTGACAGCTTTTGACGACAGGCTCTATACTGCGTCGTTCCGGGGTCATACCCGGAGAAATTATCTTCAGAGAGTGAGGTGAAGTGGTTATGTACGCGGTGATCAAGACCGGAGGAAAACAATATAAAGTTTCCGAAGGCGACCTGCTCAAGGTCGAAAAGCTCGCCGGGTCGGTGGGAGATTCCATCGAACTGGGCGAAGTCCTCATGGTCGGCGGAGAAGAGGTTAAAGTCGGAACACCTCTATTGCCCAATGCGAAAGTCACTGCCCGGATCGTCGAACAAGGCAAGGATAAGAAAATTCTCGTCTTCAAGTCGAAAAAACGGAAGGGCTATCGCAAGAAGAACGGGCACCGTCAACCCATTACCCGACTCAAAATTACCGGTATCGAGGCCTGAGGGAGGAAACCATGGCACACAAAAAAGCTGGTGGCAGCTCCAAGAACGGTCGCGATAGCGTTGGTAAGCGCCTCGGCGTGAAACGCTTCGGCGGCCAGAATGTCAGTGCGGGATCGATCCTGGTGCGGCAGCGCGGCACCACCATCCATCCCGGCAACAACGTCGGTTGCGGCAAGGACTACACCCTGTTCGCCCTGATCGACGGCGTGGTTAAATTCGAGCGGCTCGACAAGACCCGCAAAAAGGTCAGCGTCTACGCCGACTGAGTTTCGCCACCGAGAGAACAACCACCCGAAGCCCGAGGTTCACTGAACTTCGGGCTTTTGGCTTTCAAAGGCGGCTAAAGACACAAGGCCAAGGGCAAAAGGATCTCCTTTGCCTTTCGCCCTTGGCCTTTGGCCGATTTCCAACTTATGAACTTCGTCGATGAAGTAAAAATCAATGTCAAGGCCGGCGACGGCGGTCGCGGCGGGCTCTCTTTCCGGCGGGAAAAATTCATTCCCCGCGGCGGGCCGGACGGCGGTGACGGCGGTGACGGCGGCAATGTCATCCTGCGTGTCGACCCCGGTCTCGGCACCCTGCTCGACCTGCGCTACAAGATCCACTACAAGGCCAAAAACGGCGCCCCCGGCCTGAGCAGGAACATGCACGGCAAGAACGGTGAGGACTGCGTCATCAGCGTCCCCCCCGGAACCCTGGTCTATGACGACGACAGCGGTGAACTGCTGGCCGACCTGACCGGCCGCGACGACCGGATCGTCCTGCTCAAGGGCGGCATGGGCGGCCGCGGCAACGCCCGCTTCGCCACCAGCACCAACCGCGCGCCGCGCCATTTTCAACCCGGCACCGAAGGCGAGGCCAGGCGCCTGCGGCTGGAACTTAAGCTGCTCGCCGACGTCGGTCTGGTCGGGTTGCCGAACGCCGGCAAAAGCACCCTGATCAGCGCCATCTCGGCGGCCCGGCCGAAAATCGCCGACTACCCCTTTACCACCCTGGTGCCGAACCTCGGCGTGGTCGGTTTCGGCGGCTATCGCTCCTTCGTGGTGGCCGACATTCCCGGCCTGATCGAAGGTGCCAGCGATGGCCAGGGGCTCGGCAGCCGTTTTCTGCGTCACATCGAACGAACCGACCTGTTTCTGCACCTGGTCGACCTCTCGCCGCTGCAGGAGGCCGACCCACTGGAAAGCTTCGCCATCCTCAACCGCGAACTCGGCCGCCACAACCCCGAACTGGCCGACAAACCACAGCTGATCGCGCTCACCAAGCAGGATCTCACCGAGGTCCGCGACCGCACCCCGGAGGTACGGGCCCATTTCGAGCAGCTCGGCTACCAGGTTTTCTGCATCTCGGCGGCCACCGGCGAGGGACTGGAGCCGCTGGTCCACGCCCTCGGCCGAAAGCTGGACGAACAGCGCCGATCGACCCCGGAAACGGAAAGTTGACAGCAATCCCGGACAGAGGGTAATCTTGACCTCTTTTTTCAACAAAAATCGCTAGTTATACTATGAAAAAACAGCTTCCGGCAGACATAAGACGGGTCGTCATCAAAATCGGCAGCACCGTCATCTCCGATGAGACCGGTCTCGACAACAAGATGCTGGATGCCATCTGCGAGGATGTCCACCAGCTGTTGCTGCGCGGTCACGAGGTGATCCTGGTCTCCTCGGCCGCCGTCGCCGCCGGCAAGGCCGACCTCGGCATCAGCGGCCGGCCGCAGACCATCCCCCTGCGCCAGGCCGCCGCCGCCATCGGCCAGAGCCGCCTGATGCGCGCCTACAAGGAACGTCTTCGCCCCCACGGTCACAAGGTCGCCCAGGTGCTGCTGACCCGTGACGACCTTGCCAACCGGCGCCGTTACCTCAACGCCCGCAACACCCTGATGACCCTGATAGAGCACCAGGTGGTGCCGATCATCAACGAAAACGACACCGTGGTGGTCGACGAGCTGCGCTTCGGCGACAACGACAACCTCTCGGCCATGACCGCCAACCTCGCCGAAGCCGGGCTGCTGGTCATTCTTTCCGACGTCAACGGGCTTTACGACCGGGACCCCGGTCGGCACCACGACGCCCGCCTGATCCCGACGGTCGAGCAGATCGACGCCCGGATCGAAGCGATGGCCGGGGAAAGCGGCTCCAGCCTCGGCACCGGCGGCATGGCGACCAAACTCAAGGCCGCCAAACAGGCCGCCCTGTGCGGAACAGCGACGGTGATTCTCAACGGCCGGGTTCCCGGCAACCTGCTGCGCCTCTTCAACGGCGAACCGGTCGGCACCTCGATTCTGCCGGCGCAGGACAAGCTTGCCGCCCGCAAGCACTGGATCGCCTTCACCAAGGAACCACGCGGCAGACTGCTGCTCGACGCCGGCGCTCTTAAAGCCGTCTGCGATGGAAACAAGAGCCTGCTGCCCTCCGGCATCAGCGCCATCGAGGGCCGCTTCGAACGGGGCGATGCGGTCCGTCTCTGCGACCTGCAGGGACTTGAGGTTGCCCGCGGCATCGTCAATTACGCCGAGGCAGAGCTGCAGCAGATCCTCGGTCGGAAATCATCGGAGATCGCCGCCATTCTCGGCTACAAGTACGGAGATGAAGTGGTTCACCGCGACAACCTGGTGCTGCAGCCCGAGTTGCCGGACGAAGGATCAGACCCTGAAATGAGCGAACCTGGGGAGAAGAACTGATGACCATCGCCGAACAGATGAAGCAGATCGCCATCGATGCCCGTCGCGCTTCGCGACGCATGGCTGACTTATCCAGCAGCGTCAAGAATCAACTGCTGATCAACATGGCCGCAGCCCTGGAAAATGAAGCCGCCACCCTCCAGCGGGAGAATGCCAGGGACCTTGAGGCCGGCCGCGCCAAGGGACTCTCGGCCGCCATGCTTGATCGGCTCGAACTGGACGACAAGCGCATCCGCGGCATGGCCGACGGTCTGCGCGAGGTCGCCGCCCTGCCCGACCCGGTCGGCGAAATCACCGGCATGTGGCGCCGCCCCAACAACCTGCAGGTCGGACGGATGCGGATTCCGCTCGGGGTGATCGGCATCATCTTCGAGAGTCGTCCCAACGTCACCGCCGACGCCGCCGCGCTGTGTCTGAAAAGCGGCAACGCGGTCATCCTCCGCGGCGGCAGCGAAGCCCTGCACTCCAACAGCGCCATCGGCGCCATCCTGCAGCGGCAGCTGACCGAGCTCGGCCTGCCCGCGGCGGCGGTGCAGGTGGTGACCACCAGCGACCGGGCAGCGGTGACCGAGCTGCTCAAACTCGAAGAACAGATCGACCTGATCATCCCCCGCGGTGGTGAAGGCCTGATCCGCTTTGTCTCCGAACATTCGCGCATCCCGGTCATCAAGCACTACAAGGGCGTCTGCCACGTCTTCGTCGATGCCGGCGCCGACATGGAGATGGCGGAAAAGATCGCCGTCAACGCCAAGGCTCAACGCCCCGGCGTCTGCAATGCCATGGAGACCCTGCTGGTCCACCGGGAGATTGCCGCCGAGTTCGTCCCGCGGGTGGTCGCAGCACTGGCCGCGGCCGGGGTCGAAGTGCGCGGCTGTCCACAGGTACGGGACCTCGCTCCCGAGGTCAAGGCGGCGACGGAAGAGGACTGGGACGCCGAATATCTCGATCTGATCCTGGCGATGCGGGTGGTCGACGACCTCGAAGCCGCCGTCGACCACATCAACACGCACGGCTCGCTGCATACCGAGGCGATCGTCACCCGCGACTACGCCAACGCTCAACGTTTCCTGCGGCTGGTCAATTCAAGTACGGTGGTGGTCAACGCCTCGACTCGCTTCGCCGACGGCGGCGAACTCGGACTCGGCGCCGAGATCGGCATTTCCACCACCAAGCTCCACTCCTTCGGCCCGATGGGGCTTGAAGATCTGACCACGCGCAAATTCATCGTTCTCGGCGAAGGGCAGATCAGGAGCTGAGGAATGAAACTGGGCATTCTCGGCGGCACCTTCAACCCGATCCACCTGGCGCACCTGCGCATCGCCGAAGAGGTCCGCGAAGCCTGCCGCCTCGACAAGGTGCTGTTTCTTCCGGCCGCCACCCCCCCGCACAAACAGGTTGCCGACGCGGTACCGTTCGCCGTCCGCTTCGAAATGGTGCGGGCGGCGATTGCCGACCACGACAAATTCAGCGTCAGCGACATCGAACAGCAGCACCCGGGGAAAAATTATTCCGTTCAGACCCTGCAGCTGCTGCGGCAGGAATTCCCCCGCGCCGAGTTCTATTTCATCATCGGTCTCGACTCGTTCCGTGACCTGCCGAGCTGGAAAGATTATCAAAAACTGTTCGAATTGACCCACCTGGTGGTCGTCACCAGGCCCGGCATCAATGACGGGAACCCCTTTGAACTGCTTCCCGTTGCAGTTCAAAATCAGTTCTGCTATAGTTGCTCACCCGAAAAATGGCAGCACCAGAAGGGCAAAACCCTGCTGTTCCTGAATGATACTCCTCTCGGGATTTCCTCCACCGGAATCCGGGAACTGGTCGCCGCGGGTCGATCAATACGTTACCTGGTCCCTCCGGCGGTCGCGGCGTTGATCGCGCGACACGACCTCTACCGGAGCTAGAAAGGATACTTGGCTTGCAGTCGAAAGACCGGGCTCTGCTCTGCACCCACCTGGCGCTGGAAAAAAAGGCGCTGGATCTGAAAATTCTCGAAGTCAACGGACTCTCCTCCCTGACCGATTACCTGGTCATCGCCAGCGGCACCTCCGACCGCCATGTGCAGGCCGTCGCCGAAGAAATCCGCGTCGGGCTGAAACGGGACCACGGCATCCACCCTCTGGCCGTCGAGGGCATGGATGACGGCCGCTGGGTTCTGCTCGACTACGGCGATGTGATGGTTCATGTCTTTCAGCCGGAGGTCCGCAGCTTCTATGACCTGGAAGGGCTCTGGAGTGAGGCCCCGGAAGTTGTTCCGGAGGCGGAAGAGCCGACGTGAAACTGAGGCTGGTCTGTGTCGGCAAGCTCTCCCGGGACTGGCTGCGGGAAGCGGCCGCCGACTACCGGCAGCGACTGCAGCGCTATCTTCCTTTTGAACTGCTCGAACTGAAGGAGGAAAAGGGCGGCGGCAAAAAACCGAACACGGCCCTGCTGCGGGAACGGGAAGGCGAACGGATACTCGCCCAGCTTGCCGCACCGGGCACAACCCTGGTGCTGGACGAACAGGGGAAACAACTCAGCTCGGTCGAACTGGCCCGGTTGCTCGACGAGCAGATGACCGCCGGCCCGCAGAATCTGAACCTGGTCATCGGTGGCGCCTGGGGCCTGAGTCCGGCCGTCAAACAGCGGGCCGACAGGATCCTCTCTCTGTCGCGGTTGACGTTCACCCACCAGATGGCACGCGTCATCGCCCTGGAACAACTCTACCGGGCGATGACCATTATCCGCAATGAACCATACCACAATGCCTGAAGGAGGCTGGAGGGGCAATGAATCAGGAAGAACTCGAAGCAGCTAAACAACTCCTTCTGGAGATGCGCCGGCAGGTTCTCCAGGAGGTGCAGGGATCGATGCACACCTACCGTGAACTCGGAGAAGAAAGCCTGCCGGACATCAGCGACGTCTCGGCCAATGCCGCCAATCGCGACGTACTGCTCAATCTCGGCGCGACCCAGCAGCAGAAGATCCGCGATATCGATGCCGCCCTGGAGCGCATCCGCTCCGGCGAATACGGTGTCTGCGTCCGCTGCGAGGAGGAAATCAGCCAGGCCCGGATGAAGGTCCGCCCCTTCTCGCGCTTCTGCATCGACTGCAAAACTGACATTGAAAAGTTCGGCGAATAGACGCCGGCCCGCCTCCCGCGGCGCGGCGCTCTGCCGGCAACAGGATAATCCGCCGGTCGGACAAGACAAACGCCTGTTTTCAGGTACAATGTTATTCCAGTGGGCAACCTGCCCCGGGAGCATGCCATGACAATTCTCGGTTTCTTACTGCTGATCATTCTTTTCCTGTCGTTCTTCATCTACTGCAGCTGGCTTAATCCGGAAGACATCACCCTGATCTACTGGACCGGCAAAAGCATTACCTTTTCGCCGGCCCTGCTGATTCTCGGCTTCGTCCTGGTCGGCCTGTGCATCGGCTACGGCGCTCATATCTACAGCGTCCTGGTCCACGGGGTCAAACACTGGCGCCGTGAACGCAGCGAGAAGAAAACCAGGGAAATCAGTGCCATCTACCGCGAAGGCGTCGGCAGACTGCTTTCCGGGGATCTGAAAAAAGCCCGGGTTCTGCTGCAGAAAACTCTCGAACGTGATCCGAAGAGCATCGATTCGCTGATCGCCCTGGCCAGCGTGCAACTGCAGGACGGTGAAGGCAGCGAAGCGGTCAAGCTGCTGCTCAAGGCACGGGACATCGACGGCAAAAACCTGGAAGTGCTGTTCAAACTCGCCACCACCTACCAGAAACTCGACCAGACCGACGAAGCGATCGAGGCCTACCAGGCGATCCTCGCCCTTGAGTCTGACAACCGCAAGGCGTTACGCTCGCTGCGTGACCTGCATATCGCCGCCGGCAACTGGCAGGAAGCCTATGACCTGCAGAAACGGGTGATCAAGGTGGCCCAGAAGAGCAAACGCCTCGCGGATGAAAAGAAACTGCTGGCCAACCTGCGCTACGAAGTCGCCCGCCTGCTGCTTGAAAACGGCGAAGCCGACAAGGCTCTGGGCGAATTCCAGGACCTTGTCAAGAACGCCCCGGAACTGGTTCCCGCCCGCGTCTCTCTGGGCGACGCGCAGAAAGCCGTCGGCCGGGGAGACGATGCGGTCCGTACCTGGCAGGAAGGCTACCAGAAGCTGGGCCGCAGCATCTTCCTCTCCCGCCTTGAAGATTATTACATGGAGACCGAGGATCCGGCCGGCCTGCTGACCTTTTACCGCGACGCGACCAGCCGAAAACCTGACGACATGCTGCTGCGGCTCTTTTTCGGCAAATTCTGCCTGCGCCTGGAAATGGTTGAAGAGGCGATTGACCAGCTGTACATGGTCGAAAGTTCCGGCATCGAATCAACCCAGCTCAACTTCCTGCTCGGTGAAGCCTATCGACGACGCGACCGGATCGAGGACGCGGTCGAGGAATACAAGCGGGCGCTCGGAACCAACAAACACCTGCGTCTCGGCTTTGTCTGCGATCACTGCGGCAAATCCTACCAGGAATGGCAGAGCCGCTGCGATGAATGCGGCAACTGGGGCGGGTTGAGCCTCATCAACCGCCAGCTGTTCCACGAAGCCCGGCCGATTGAGGTCAGGGAAATCCACCACGGTGAGAGATAAAAATGAAACACAACGCGAAAGCCCCCCTGGCCCTGGTCATCCTCGATGGCTGGGGCCAGGCTGATTGTACCCCCGACAACGCCGTCTGCCAGGCCCGGACTCCGGTTCTTGATCGATTATTCAAGGAATTTCCCCACACCACCCTCGGTGCCTCCGGACTTGATGTCGGTCTGCCTGACGGCCAGATGGGCAACTCCGAAGTCGGGCATCTCAACATCGGTGCCGGGCGGGTCGTCTACCAGGACCTGACCCGGATCAGCAAAAGTATCGAAGACGGCGACTTCTTCACCAACCCGGTGATGCTGGAGGGGATGCGCAAAATCCGCGAGAACGGCGGCAAGCTGCACCTCTGCGGCCTGCTCTCCGACGGCGGCGTCCACTCGCACAATACCCATCTCTACGCACTGGTCGAGATGGCGAAGCAGCAGGGCATCGGGGAAATCTGCATCCATGCCTTCATGGACGGACGCGACACGCCGCCGAAAAGCGGTGCCGGCTACCTGCGGGAGCTGGAGAATCAGCTCCAGAAGATCGGCGCCGGAGTCCTCGCCACGGTCAGCGGCCGCTTTTACGCCATGGACCGCGACAACCGCTGGGAACGCATCGAACGCGCCTGGCAGGCCCTGGTCCACGGCCGGGGGATAACCGCCGCCGACAGCGCCGGGGCCATCGCAGACGCCTACGCCGCCGGGCAGAGCGACGAATTCGTCGAGCCGCGCGTCATCCTGCGTGACGGCAGGCCGCTCGCGACAGTCGACGATGGCGACGGCATCCTCTTCTTCAACTTCCGCGCCGACCGGGCCCGCGAACTGACCCGAGCCTTCACCTTCGACGATTTCGACGGTTTCGACCGGGGGAAACATCCCGAACTGGCCTGCTATCTCTGTCTCACCGAATATGACGAAACCTTCGGTCTGCCGGTTATTTTCCCCCCGGAAAGCTACCCGGACCTCTTCGGCGAGGTTCTCGCCAAGGCGGGTAAAACCCAGCTGCGGATCGCCGAAACCGAAAAGTACGCTCATGTCACTTTCTTCTTCAACGGCGGCGTCGAGGAACCCTTCGCCGGGGAGGACCGGGCGCTGATCCCGTCACCGCAAGATGTCGCCACCTACGACCAGAAACCGGAAATGAGCGCCGCCGAGGTGACTGACGAAGTCGTGACGCGGATCGAATCAGGCCAGTATGACGTCATCATCCTCAACTTCGCCAACCCCGACATGGTCGGGCACACCGGAGTTTTTCCGGCGGCGGTCAAGGCGATGGAAACCGTCGATGCCTGTCTCGGCCGCGTGGTTGAAGCGGTTCAGGCAGCCGGGGGCGGCCTGCTGATCACCGCCGACCATGGCAACTGTGAAAAGATGAGCGATCACGGCCAGCCGCACACCGCCCATACCAGCGACCCGGTTGCCCTGCTGCTGGTTGATGACCGCTACCGTCGGGCCGGTCTGCAACCCGGGGTTCTCGCCGACCTGGCCCCGACCATGCTGCAGCTGCTCGGGCTGCCGCAACCGGCCGCCATGACCGGCCGCAGCCTGCTGCAGACATCCGCCTGAACCAGCAAGTCCACGGATTCAGGAGCCTGCCGACAGGGCCGTCACAGCGGGCCTGTCGGGAACCGGAGCAGGGGCTCGAAAAAACGTGACATTCGGAGGGGGATGTGCACTGGAAACAAGCACTGCTTGATGAGTTTGCGGCGGCCGGCCGCTGGCTGCTGCCGGCCGTCTGCCCGCTCTGCGATGACCGTCGCGACGTCCATCTGCCCCTGTGCGGGAGCTGTCTTGACACTCTGCCGCCATTGCCCGAAGCGCGTTGTCCACGTTGCGACCTGCCCTACCCGGCCATCGAAGGGTCACCCCATCTCTGTGGCGACTGCATCACCTCTCCCCCTCCTTTTGCAGCTGTCTGTGCGCTCGGCCCCTACAGCGGACTGCTAAAACAGGCCATCGGCCGACTCAAGTATCACCGCCTGCCGCTGCTCGATCAACCGCTGGGACAGCTGCTGGCCACGACTGTCCGCCGGCGCTGGCCGCAGTACGTTCCGGACCTGATCATTCCGGTCCCCCTGCACCCACGACGTTTGCGCGAACGCACCTTCAACCAGTCGCTGCTGCTGGCCCGGGTGCTGGCAAAGACACTGTCGGCCCCGGTGGCCTCCCGGGTGCTGCATCGGGTGCGGCATACACCGGCGCAACAGGGGCTGAGCGCCGCGGATAGAAAGAAAAACCTGCAACAGGCCCTGAGGATCGATGATAAACTTAACGGCAGATCGATCCTGCTGGTCGATGACGTCATGACTACCGGCGCCACCGCCCGGGCCTGCAGCAGGCAGTTGCGGCTGGCCGGTGCGGCCGAAGTGCGGGTGGCGTTGCTGGCGCGTGCCCCACGCCATCTGCAGCCATGAGGCACATTTTTTGCTGCCGACAAGGGTCAAGGACATTCCGTTGCAACCGGACAAAGAGACCATGAAACAGGCGCCATTAACAGATTTTCTCAAACTGCTGCCGGTTGAACTGCTGTTGCGCACTATGCCCAGCGGCCTGTTCCTGGTCGATACGGACCAGCGGGTGGTCTACTGGAACAGCGAAGCGGAACGGATCACCGGCTACAGCGCCGAGGAAGCACTCGGCCGTCACTGCTCCTTCCTTGAGGGAGTGGAATGCGGCCGCGGCTGCGGGCTCTACAGCCCGACCGTTGAAAAACCGGTTATCGGCGCCATCTGTACCATTTACACCAAGGCGGGCGATTCCCTCATCATCAGTAAAAATATCGACTATCTGCGCAAGGATGGTGAGATCGTCGGCGGCATCGAGTCCTTCATTGATGTCACCGAACAGAAAAAACTCGAAGCCGCCCTGCGCCGCCAGAGCGAACAGCTGGAAAGCACTGTCGCCCAGCGCACCGCCGAGCTGGAGAAGGAACGCAGCCGCCTGAACAGCCTGCTTGAGGCGATGACCGACTTCGCCTACATCGTCACCGATGATTACCAGCTTTCCTACATGAACCGGGCGATGATCGAACAGCTCGGCGACCATGTCGGCGAGTGCTGTTTCAACTCCCTCCATGACCTGAACCATCCCTGCCCCGACTGTCCCATCGAGCGGGTCGGTGCCGGTGAAATCGTCCGCGAAGAACGTTTTATCCCGAAACTGAAACAGACCCACGAACTGCTGCACACCCCCCTGGCAAGCAGTGACGGGAAGACGTTGAAACTGGCGGTCTGCCGCGATATCACCGAACGCAAGGCGGTGGAGCAGGCGTTGCGTGATGCCAATACGGAGCTTGACGCCTTCGCCCACACCGTCTCCCACGATCTGCGTTCGCCGCTGACCCCGATTATCGGCTTCGCCGAGTACCTGCGCGAACAGTACCGGGACAAGCTGGATGAACAGGCCCTCGGCCTGCTGCGGGACATCGAAACCCAGGGGCACAAAATGCTGCAGCAGATGGAAGACCTGCTGGTCCTGGCCCAGATCGGCAAACTGCCGCAACCGGCCGAGCCGCTGTCGACCAATGCCGTGGTTGCGGATGTGATGGAGAACCTGCGGGATGAGATCGCCGACAAACAGGCCGAGATCAGCGTCGGGCTGCTGCCCGCGGCCCGGCTGCCGGAAACCCTGCTGATCCAGATGTTCAGCAATCTGCTCGGCAACGCCCTGCGCTATGGGTGTGAACCGGGGGGAAAGGTCGAAATCAGCGGCGAGCGGGAAGGCCGACGGTTGCGCTACCAGGTCCGCGACCACGGCCGGGGACTGGAAGAAAAGGAACGGGAACGGATTTTCGAACCCTTCACCCGTGGCCGATCCAGCACCGGCGAGGGCACCGGCATCGGCCTGGCGATCGTGGCGAAACTGGCCCGCATCTACAATGGCCGCGCCCGGGTCGAGGAAACCCCGGGAGGCGGCTGCACCTTCGTCGTTGACATGCTCGAACCGGAATAATTCCTGACCCGGGTTATTCGCCACACTCCAACCGCCGCCGCAACTCCGCCAGGGCGGCAGCGACACCGCGACAACCCGCCATCGACAGCCCCATCCTCCGCTCAACCGAACCCGGCTCGACCGCAAGCAGACCGAACCCCGGCGGCAATGCGCCAAGAGCCATGGCCAGCTGCAGGGCCCCGGCGAGTCCGGCATGGGCGTCAAAACCACCCGGCTTCAGGCGGAGCAGATCGGCGGCATCCAGCCAACACCAGCTTCCGGGACTCCGCCCCATGCGCACGGCATCAACCAGCCAGACCCGTTCATACCCCCGCCAGAGATCGAGCAGTCCGAGGCCGACCGTACCGGCCTCGACCACGGCCACCCCGGGCGAAAGACGCTCCCCGGCAAGACGTTCGGCAACCGCCACGCCGATACCGTCGTCCCCCATCAGCGGGTTGCCGACACCGAGAATGAGCAGCTCAGGTGAAGTCAACGGTCAACAGGTGGGTTGAGCAACTGACACACGGGTCATAGGCACGGATCAGTTTTTCGCACTGACGAGTCAGTTCCTCGCGCCCGGAAGACAGCAGTTGCGGCACCCGGGCACGGAGGTCGGCTTCAATATTGGCCAGGTTCTGGGCCGTCGGAATCACGCAGTCGGCCTGCTCGATACGTCCATCGGCGGCATAGCGATAAGCGTGGAAAAGCAGGCCGCGGGGAGCCTCGATAGCCGCCGCGCCCCAGCCCGGACCCTGCGGTGTCGGCAGCTCTTCCGGCGCCAGGCCGGCAAGCAGCAGATCGTCGATCAGGTGAATGGCCCGCTCGACGCCATGGACCACCTCCACCAGGCGCGCCGCCAGAATCCGGTAGGGATTGCAGGTGGCCGGTCCGACCTCCAGGGCCGCAGCGACCTGGGTCGCCATCGGCGAGAGATGGTCGAAATTGTTCCGCAACCGCGCCAGCGCACCGACCATGAAACTCTCTCCCGACAGGCGGGCAAACTTGGCGTTCGAATGCGGCACCAGGTATTCCTCGATCACCTGCTGGTAATCCGCCACCGCACAGTCAACCCCGGCACTGGAAACCAGTTGCCGGCCGAAAATGGGATAATCCCCGTCCCCGCGCAGGGAAAAGTATTCCGTTTCCCGCTCAAAGTCGGGGTAATCGAGGGCGGCGAAAATATCAACGCTCGCTTCCAGGTCGGGCAATGCCGCGACCAGGTCGCGACGCAGTTCCTGCAATTCGGCCGCCTCCGGCAACCGCAGAAATCCGCCGACCGTCGGCGTCACCGGGTGCACCGGGCGGCCGCCGACAATCCGGCAGATATCATTGGCCAGTTTTTTCAGCTGCAGGGCATGGCCGACCAGGGCGCGTTCACTGCGCACCAGCGGCAGAATGCTCGAGACCCCATAGTAATCGGGGATCGCCAGGAAAAAGAGCTGCAGCAGATGACTCTGCAGAATCTCCCCATGGGCCAGCAGCAGGCGCAGGATACGGGTCTGTTCGCTGACCTCGATGCCGAGCGCCTGCTCGGTGGCACAAAGCGAAACCAGGGTATGAGAATTGGAACAGATTCCGCAGATGCGCGCGGCAATGGGGGCCACTTCGGTGAAATGTCTGCCTTTCAGCATCGCCTCGAAAAAGCGGGGCGACTCGACGATTTCAAGCCGCAGCTCGCGCAATGTGCCGCGCGCGCTGTCGATCACCAGGTTGGCATGCCCCTCGATACGGGCCAGGTGCTGGACGGCAATTTTCATCCCCGCTTCTCCCCGCTCAGGTTGAAAATGCGCAACTCATTGAGGATATCCTCCTCACTCAGGCCATGTTCTTCGAGAATCCGGTAATAGGGGCCGGAGCGGGGCGCGTCGACCTGGCCACGACAGCCGCGGCAGCGGTCCCCCTCGGCGATGCAATGAGCGTCGCAGCCGGCACGGGTCAACGGCCCGAGACAGACCACCCCGCGTTCGAAGGTACAGGGCAGCTCCAGCAGCTTGCATTCGGCGCAGACAGCATAGGTCGGCAGCTCAGGCATCCGATCGATCAACAGGGACTGAAGGATGGCAAGAAATTCCCGGCCGTCGATCGGACAGCCGGGAACCCGGCCGTCGACCTTGACGAAAGCCTCCAGCGGCCGGGGATGCCGGTATCGCAGATCGCCGACCGCCGTCCCGTAGACTTCCCCCACCAGCTGCTCCGGTGTCCTGTCCGTGCAAAGAGCGTTGATGCCGGTGGTGTCGGCACAGGCACCCAGGGCGAACAGCTGCCGGCTGCGGGCGCGAATCGCCTTGAGGCGGCGGATCTCCGCGGAACTGCAGATACTTCCTTCGACAAAGGCGATGTCGAGCGCCTCGCCCTGGTCCGAACTGATCTCACGAAATTCGACGATCTCCATCAACTCGACCAGGTCGAGAAGCTCCCGCTCAAGGTTGAGGACCGTCAACTGGCAACCTTCGCAACCGGTGAAATCAAAAAAACCGACTTTCGGCTTCATCGCTCAATCGCCTCGCGCAGATGCTGCACCTGGCTGTAGGGGAAGATCGGCCCGCACTGGCAGACCGTGATATCGTTGATCTGGCAACGCCCGCACTTGCCGAGTCCGCACTTCATGTGCCGCTCCAGGTTCAGGTAGATGGTCTCGGTGGTGAAGCCGAGACCGAACAGCAGCGGATTGACGTTGCGATACATCACCGCCGGTCCGGAGACCGCCGCCACCGCCCGCGCCGGTACGATATCAAGATCCCGGAACAGATGGGTGATATCCCCGCCGGTCACTCCCCACTGGGAACCGAAATGCTGCACCGCGAAACGGCAGTCGAGCTGATCGCCGAGATGCCAGCGCTTCAGGTCATCCCGAAACAGTGCCTGATCGATGCTGTGAGAGCCGTAAAGCAGCATCACCCGGCCGAACTCTTCGCGGCGGGCAAGGATGGTCAGCAGCAGCGAACGCAGGGTCACCAGGCCGATGCCGCCGGCCACCAGCAGCACATCCCGGCCGACGAACTCCTCGACCGGAAAACCGTTACCGAAGGGACCGCGCACGCCGATGGCGTCACCGGCCTTGAGCCGATGCAGCGCCTTCGTCAGGCTCCCCTTGGAACGGACCACCAGCTCGATTTCGTGGCCGTCGGCATCGGGCGCTGAAGCGATGGTCAACGGCGCTTCACCGACGCCGAACACCGAAACCTGCATGAAGGCGCCGGGACGGAAAGAGACCGGTTCGGGAAGCCGCAGCCGGAACAGCTTCTCCCGCCCGGTCAAAGAATCAACCGACAGCAGCTCGGCCATCTGCGGCTGGTATTCAAGACCGGGAGAGGGACTCTGCACGGCCGCGACCTGTTCGGCGAAGAGGCTGTTGAGAACTTCGGTGTTGTCGATTCCGGCCAGGCATTCTCGGGCACAGCGGCCGCAGCCGACGCAGGCGGTGCGCTGGTGCTTCTCCCACAGGTACTTGTATTTGCGAAAGAAGCGATGACGCTGGCGGTCGGTCTGATCGGGACGGAAATCACTGCCGCCGGAGACCTTGGTGAACTGATCGAACTGGCAGGAATCCCAGGTTCGCACCCGCTCACCGCCCTGCAGATTGATATCCAGTCGATCCTGGACGTTGAAGCAGTAGCAGGTCGGACAGAGCAGGTTGCAGGAACCACAGCCGAGACAGCGCTCGCCGATCTCCTGCCAGATGGCGTGGTCATAGACTTCACCCAGCACCGGAGCAAGCGATTCCATCGGAAAACGGAGGCTGCGCTGACAGCTTTTGCCGGCCGGAGGCAGTTGCGGGTTGTCGACCTCGCGGATTTCCGGCAGATACCGACGCAACAGACGCAGGCCACGGGCCGAACCGACCCGGGCCAGGTACCCATCATTGCTGCGATGGAGAAAAAGATCGAATCCACTGTCGATCTTGTCAGTCCCGAGGCTGGTGCAGAAACAGAACTCGTCAGGCTCACAGTCGACACCGATCAGTACCGTCGCCTGGCGCTTGGCCTGGTAGGTACTGTCGGCCTCCCCTTCAAACAGGCAGTCGTCGAGAACCTGCACCGCGTGCAGGTCGCAGGGATGCATACCGAAGATCACCCGCGGCACAGCAGCCTTTTCAGCTTCCAGCATCACCTTGCCGCCGAGCCGGAAACGAAACAATTTTTCCCAGTTGGGAAAGAGAAATTTTTTCGGCGAATGGACCCGCGGCGGGAATTCAAGCTTCAGTTCGGCCGGATCGCTGATGCGGTCGAGCGTGTAGCGGCCGTCCTTCATCCGGGCACCAACCACCTCGTAGGCGACACTCAGGGAACGCACCAACTGATCGATATCACCGCGGGAGAGAAGATACCAGGCAGAGGGTCCAGCCTGTTGTTCAGGCTGACCGGGCCGGGGCGGGATCTGGAGAGCTTCGTTTTTGTCCAAGAGGAACCATTTCTTTCGCAAACAGGAGGCTTCAGTCTACGCAAGAGGGCTTTGCCGGGTCAAGCGGGAGGGATGAAAAGAAACCGCTCACCAATTCACCACATACGGCACAAAGCGGCTCAAATGTCGTCAGAGGCAAGACACACGAAGACTGAACACAGGCGTAGCGGCAGCTACTTCGAGAATTGAAGGCTGAACGCAACGCCGCAGGAGGGTGCGTTTCAGCCGCCCCCCCCACCACCACCGTTGAAGGCGGTCGAGATTCGTGCAGATGCAAGGCGTCTCGTAACTGAAGGAGTGAGGTGTAGCGGCAGCTACTCCGCAGCGACTGAAGGCGCGAGCAACGCAGCAGATGTGCGGATATCGGCCGCCCTCGCAGAAAAACCGCAGGGTCGCGGCCCCGCTCGCCGCCTTCGCCTTACTCTTGCCTGCTCGCAAGAGTAAGCAGAAAGAGCTTTCGCCTGCGGCGGGCATGGACACTGCCCCTTGCCAACCCTGCAGATAACGAAACCCACGGTGCTCCCGTAGCCACGCCCGGCAGTGGTGGTACGTGAAGCTGTCTACGCAGGGAGGCAGACAAGCGAGCTGCTCAAAGGAAGCATTAAAACCAAAAGACGCAATCCGTAACCGTTTTTCTTCAACACCACCGTTCCAAGGCGGTCGAGACGTGCGTAGATGCAAGGCGTCTCACAGCCGAGGGAGTGAGGCGTAGCGGCAGCTACGTCGCAGCGAGCGAGGATGGGAGCAACGCAGCAGATGCGTGCGTCTCGGCCGCCCTCGCAGCAATTTCAGCCGCCCTGCTCCTTAGTGATGTTGTATTGCTTGATCTTTCTGTCCAGCGTCTTCCGGGCGATACCGAGAATACCGCTGGTCCTGAGCTTGTGATAACCGGTCTGACGATAGACCTGCTCGATGTAGAGCCGCTCGACATCTTCGAGAGACAACTGCTCCCCGGGCAGGGAAAATTCGACCGGACCGCCCTCGGAGATCTTGACCGGCAGATGGGCGACATCGATGACATCTCCCTCGGCGAGGATGGTGGCCATCTCGATGACATTTTCCAGTTCCCGGACATTGCCGGGCCAGTGGTAGCTGACCAGCAGGGAAAGCGCCTCGGAAGAGATTCCCTGATCACCACGCGGCGAATATTTCTTGATGAAAAACTGCGCCAGCGGCGGAACATCATCTTTCCGCTCACGCAGCGGCGGCACCTTGATGGTCACGACATTGAGACGG
Organism: Geothermobacter hydrogeniphilus; assembly: GCF_002093115.1. Classification (NCBI taxonomy): domain Bacteria; kingdom Pseudomonadati; phylum Thermodesulfobacteriota; class Desulfuromonadia; order Desulfuromonadales; family Geothermobacteraceae; genus Geothermobacter; species Geothermobacter hydrogeniphilus. The sequence continues at coordinate 55,020 of NZ_NAAD01000014.1, forward strand.
TAGAAGAGATCCTCACGGAAATTGCCGAGCCGGACTTCGGCCTCCAAGTCCTTGTTGGTAGCGGCGATGAAACGGACATCGGCCTTGCGGACCTTAGTCGAACCGACCGGGATGAACTCCTTTTCCTGCAGTACCCGCAGCAGTTTGGCCTGCAGGGCGGCGCTGATATCACCGATCTCATCAAGAAACAGGGTCCCGCCGTCGGCCTCCTCGACCAGCCCGCGATGGTTGGCCGCCGCGCCGGTGAAAGCGCCCTTGATGTAACCGAAGAGCTGACTTTCCAGCAGTGTATCGGTCAGCGCCGCACAGTTGATGGTCAGAAACCGCTCTTCGTTGCGTCGGCTGCTGTAGTGGATGGTTGAGGCAATCAGTTCCTTGCCGACTCCGCTCTCCCCCTGGATGAGAACGCTCGCTTCGCTCGGCGCAACCTTCCTGGCCAGGTCAACGGCCTTGCGAAAAGCACTGCTGCGAAAAATGACCTGATCCGGATCAAAACGCCGGCGGATCTCGGCCTTGAGCGAACGGTTCTCGGTCACCAGCCGGTTGCGCTCAATAATCTTGTCAACCAGAGCAAACAGTTCATCGGCGAAGAAGGGCTTGATCAGATAGTCATGGGCCCCCTGTTTCATGCAGTCGACGGCGCCGCGCACAGTGGCAAAAGCGCTCATCATCACCACCGGCAACTGCGGCTGCATCACCCGCAGGCGGCGCAGCACCTCCATACCGTCCGTCCCCGGCATCTTGACGTCGAGCAGCACCAGGTCGGGCTGGGCGTCACGCTGCTCCTGCAGCATCTTCAGCAGCGGCGCCCCGCCGGCAAAGGTGTCGACCTGGAACCCGCGCGATTCGAGCATGGCGCGCAGAAAATCCAGAATCTCCTGTTCGTCGTCACAAACCAGAATCCAGCCCTGTTGCATGAGTTCATCCTCAATGACGAAACCGATCGTCGCAGCAATTGATTTACCGGTCCGCACCATAGCAGATTCCGCAGTCCTGCGGCAACGCCGCGCATCCCGAATAAAGATAGCCGGCATGCCGGCCGATTAGTTAGATTGAGGATTCCGAAACCATCCCCTGAATTTGCGAATCACTGATTCGGGGATGGTCAAAGAGATGAATCTGCGATATATTAAAAGAATTGAATGGTAAGAACCAATATCTGGCTACCGGGACTTCATTAGAACAAATGAGGCATCGGCATGTGGCAAAAAGCCCTGACCGTCATTTCAGGTGAACGTTACACCGTCCTGTTCGCATTGCACATGGGGGGGCTCTATCTGCTTCCCGGACTGTTCGGCGGATACCCCTGGCGACCGACTCCCGCCTGGTTCTTCATCTTTCTGACTCTCTCCTACCTGATGGCGGTTCTGTTTCGCAGCTGCTACCGCACCCGGACCGAACATCTCGCGGGACTTCCGGACCGAATGGAGCCGCCCTGGCTGTTCAAATTGATCGTTTTCTGTATTGAATGGGTGAAAGCGATTGCCGGTGCCGTGCTGGTGATCTGGTGGATCGGCGGTCTGCTCTTCATCCACGATTTTTTCAGCCAATATTCCCTCATCATTCCATGGCTGGTCAGTCTTCTGCATTCCATCCTGATCTACCTGCTGGCCCAACTCAACCAGAGCCTGTTCGACCTTATTTCTTTCGGCGCCACCCAGGATTGATGCTTTCGCAAAAAAGCATCAAGAGTGTTGGCTAGGCAAAAAGCGCCGGCAGCAAGGCGCGCGATTGTCGAGCAATGAGGCGTACTTACGTACGTCGAAGCAGCGAGGCAAGCGCAGCAACGCAGCTGCTGGTGAGTTTTTGCGACGCCATCAGGATTGATCCAGGCAGCGCCTTTTCCACTTCCGGAGTCGGGAGCCGCGAAGCGACTCCGGACTCCGGTTCCCACAACATGGCTCAACCGTTGAAATTCGCACCGATCCAGGCCAGGATGGGCCAGGCGACCAGAACCAGGGTACAGGTCGCAAAAAGCGCCAGAACGATGGTCAGCGCAGCGAGCCAGAGGTTGGCGACCGGGTTGCGTTCAACCTTACTGATACCGGCTTCATGGGTCATGGTTTCGGATTTGAGAGCTGTCATGACAAGCCTCCTTGTTGTCGTTGGCCACCGGTTTAATGGTGACCGTGGTTTAAAGTATCCTTCCGGTGAACAGTTCCTACTTCCGACCAGGCTCCGGGGCATTGACCAGGCCGAGGGCCCGTTTGTACCCCTTGACCCCTTCATGGCAGTCGGCGCAGCGGGTCTCTGACGAAAAGACGGTGCTGCCGTCGTGACAGGCTCCGCAGTAGTTCCCTTCCGCCAGACCCTTCATGGTGAAATCATCCTTCGCTTCCGCAGCGCCGGCCTCGTATTCAAACAGCCCGCCGTGACAGGAGTCACACTCCAGCCCCAACTCTTCAACATGCAGGGTATGACTGAACAGAACCCCGACCACCGGTTGCTTGAAATGGATATCACCCCCATGGTCGACATCCTCGGCAAAACCGGGGCCGGCAATCAGCAGAACCAGGCCGCATATCAGACAGATGAAAAACAAGCGCATGACGTGAACCTCCTCAGGGTCGACCCGCCGGCTTCAGCCACGGGTGTAGAAAACATTGGGTTTGGTTCCGGCTTCCGGCCGCAGGACCCAGACGGTCTGGCCGATCTGGTGAACCCGCCGATGAACCGGATCGTCGTCCCGGGACAGATCACCGAAAATCCGCGCCTGTGCCGGACAGGCGGCGGCACAGGCGGTTAGCTTCTCGCCCCGGCTGAGCCGCGCCTCCCAACAGAAATCGCACTTGTCGACCGCCATCTTCTCCTCGTTGAAATAGCGGGCGTTGTAGGGGCAGGCCATCTGGCAGGTCAGACAGCCGATACACTTCTTCGAGGTCATCATCACGATGCCGTTGCGCGGATCCTTGTAGGTCGCTCTGGTCGGACAGACCCGAACACATTGCGGCAGATTGCAGTGATTGCAGAGCACCGGGATGAACTCGCGCTGCTGCCCTTCAGCACCGGACATTTCCCGCTCGAGGATGTCGGTGCGATAGCCGTAGGCCGGCACGTGGTTTGTTTTGGCACAGGCCTGCTTGCAGCGTTCACAGTCGATACAGCGATCCTGGCGGATCAGCATCCCGTAGTGCGGCTTGTAGGGATACTGAGCAAGGAAATCACCGCTTGAGGCGAAACTCCGGCGAACACTGCTGGTCACCGCAAGGATGGTTCCCCCGGCGAACACTCCGGTGATGGCAAAACCGAGCTTGAGAAAATTGCGCCGTTCCCGGTCGGGCAGGTTCTCGATCCCTTCGTTTTTCAGATTGTCGAACTTCAAAGCTGTCATGACGATATCTCCAGTGTCGAATCACAGGGGTTCAGTGATGATGAGGGTCAACCTTGTGACCGTCGAAAATCTTTTCTCCGAGCAGAAACAGGCAACCGGTCAGACCGAACCCGCCCAGAGTGACCAGGATTTCTAGATAGGACGGAAAATACTCGATCATCCCTCTGGCTTCGTTGACCCCGAGGGAGTAGTAAACCGGAACGGCCTGTCCAACAATGACCATGTTGTAACGCATGAAAAACAGGCCGACGATCATCAGCGCCGACCCCACAAACATGAGGCGCAGATTGGTTCCCCTGGAGCAGATGAAGAGAATCAACGGCAGCAGAAGGGCCAGGCCTATTTCAAAAACCCAGAAATTGACGGCATAAGGACCACGGATCAGCGCCATGGCTCCCAAATAGGCACCGCCGGGCTCCCCGGCGAGCAGAGCGACCATCCGCCAGACGGTAAAGAACGACACGATGCAAATGCCGAGAATAGCCACCTTGCAGCAGGCGTTCATGGCCTTCACCATGGTTTCGTTCATCGGCTCGCCCCGGAGACGATAGGCCAGGACGTGGAAGAAGATCAGTACGGCGGCACCGGTCATGACCGCCGAAGCGATGAAAAAGATCGGCAGGTAGGCGCCGTGCCAGAAATCACGCCCATTGAGCAGACCGAACACGCCTGCCAGGTTGCTGTTGGCCGCGATCTCGCCGATCACCGCAATGAAGCCACAGACAACCGCCAACCGGTATTTCCGGAGATAGAGAAAAGCGAACTCCAGGATCATAACTATCAGGGCGACCCCGTAGAGGGTTCCCATCCACCAGATATTCGAGGTCAGATTGGGAGAGATGATGTTGTAGAGCATCATCCGGATCGGAACCTTGATCTCCGCGCTGATCACGAAAAACCCGGCGCACAGGGTTACGATCGCCAGAAACACCGCACGCTTGGCGAGCGGCACGAATGATTCGACCCCGAAAATGTGACCGATACTCGAAACCAGACAGAGACCCGTCGACGTCACAACAAAATAAATGTACGTCGAGATGAGAACCCCCCAGGTCAATTCCCGACTGACGTTGTAATAGATGTGATGCCCCCCCACCGTAGCCATAAGCCCGGCGGCTGAACCGGCCAGCATGATCAGGGCGCAGATCAACAGTGCCAGATAGTAGGAGTTGCTGCACGATTTGATGCGGTCGACGAGCAGGCTTTCAAGCTCATTGAGTGTCATGCCGTTGACGATGGTTCGCTGAGTCATGGTACGTCCTTTCCTTCCCTGAATGATGTGATTCCAAGCCCGCGGGGCCACTCCAAAGGGCTATCTCTGCTCACCAAACGGAAGAGCTTCGATCTTCGCGGAAACCGTTTCCGACAGGTTGCGGCGCGCCTTGCCCATCAGGCAGTAGGGGCTGCCGCTCTGGTTCGGTTCCGTCGCCGGCCGAAAATCCCCGCGCTGCCAGGCCAGCAGGGCACCGGCCGCCGAACCACTGACCCCGAGGTAGATCCGGATCCCGTGCCCGGTGAGCAGACGAAACGCCTTGGGGCCGACCCCCCCGGTCAGCACATGGGTCACCTGCAACTGGATCAGGACTTCCGCCGTCCGCTGCCCGGCCCCCTGCAGCACCGCCCGGTTCTCGCTGTTGTCCAGCACCAGCCAACTGTCCTCGTCGAGGTTGTAGACCAGCAACCAGTAGGCGCGCCCCAGCCGCTCATCGATGGTGCAATCGGGGGTGGGTCCGCAGCTGCTGACAGCGATTTTCATGATCGGCTCCTCTGCCCCCCCCCGGGGCGGCTCACAAAACCAGCGCCTGATTTCCGGAGTCTTCCAGGCTGCGCGTCGCCCGCCAGCGGGCCATCAGTTCCGCCGGCTCGGCGGGAGGAGTCTGCCAGTGCCAAACCCACTGCCGCTCCAGACCGGCCAGCAACCAGGTCGGGCGGTCACTGGAAACAATTCCGGAAACCAGCTGTTCGGCCAGCCACTGGCCGAAAGAAGCTGTCTCCGGATCGTAGGTATGCAACTGCCAGGAAGGATTCTGCTGCTCACCGGAAATGCTGACGATGAAGAAGAGGCGGGCCAGACCCTTGTGGGGGGAAACCAGGCGATGGTAATAGGGAATGGCGACTTTCATAAACCGAGCCCTCCGAAACGCTGCAACACAAACCACGCCCGACAAGACTCCAAGAGCTGTGCCGAAAATACAATGAAGTAAATTTAATTTTAAAGCATCAATAAAATCAGGCACTTTTACCTTGAACCGGCAACCTGGACCGACCCGACAGAAACCCGGCAGGTGTTGCAGGTGCAACGCTTATTTATTAAAACATTTTATGGCAACCGTTGCGATCAACGTGCTTTTCGGCGATTTATGGTAGGCGGAAAACAATGAAACTGACAGGAAAATCCGGGAATCAACATCCGTTCTAAAAATTGGATAAATATAATTGTTGCAGACAAATGAAATGTTGCAGAATGAAATGCAACATCCCAGCCGCCGCGTCACAGCCTGTAGCCACAGGGCACGGCAGGCATAACGCCGGTTGCTGAATCCAGGAGGGGGGATGATGGTTACAGGAGCTGGTAGCGCTTCATCCAGCGCCACAGGGTGGTCCGGTCGACACCGAGCTCGGCGGCGGTCTGCTGGCGATTGCCGTGGTGCCGATCAAGCATTTCAATAAGGGCCTCCCGCTGCGGCATCCGGGCAGGGCGGGGCGGAGAAGCCTGGGCGGACAGGTGCTCGACAAATCCCCTGGGGAGATGCTCCGGTCCGAGCTCGCCATTGCGTCCCAGGATCACCATCTGTTCTAGCAAATTGAGCAGTTCGCGGACGTTGCCCGGATAGTCGTAGTCGAGCAGCTGCTGCAGAACGGCGGGCGCCAGTCCCCGGATCTGCTTGCCGTACTGGAGATTCAGGCGTTCGAGAAAGCAGTCCACCAGCAGGGGGATATCCTCGGGACGCTCCCGCAGCGGCGGGATGCAGAGCGAAACCACGTTGATCCGGAAATAAAGATCACGGCGGAAGGTCCCCTTGTCAACCATCTGCTCGATGTTGCGATGGGTGGCGGTGACGAACCGCACATCGGCCTGCTGCGGCTGCCGGGCTCCCAGCGGCTGGTACTCGCGGTTCTCCAGCACCCGAAGCAGCTTGACCTGCAGCGGCAGGGGCAGGTCGCCGATCTCGTCGAGGAACAGCGTCCCCCCCTCGGCCATTTCCAGGCGGCCGGGCCGGTTTTCTACCGCCCCGGTATAGGCACCGCGCCGCGCCCCGAAGATTTCCGCCTCCAGCAACTGCTCGGGCAGGGCGCCGCAGTTGACCACCACCAGCGGCCGGTCGCGACGCGGGCTCAAGTTGTGGACCGCCCGGGCGACCAGTTCCTTGCCGGTACCGCTCTCTCCCTGGATCAGGACCGTGGCATTGCTGGCGGCAATGTCCGGCAGCACATCAAACAGGCGGCGCATCTTCTCCGAGCGGCTGACCATCTCCTCAAAAGCATAGCGGGTGCGCAGCTCTCTTTTCAGGCTGCTCAGCGAGGACAGGTCGCGGATCGTCTCCACCGCACCGATGATCCGCCCGCCAGCGTCCCGCAGCACCGAGGCACTGATGGAAATGGGAACCTTACGACCGCTTTTGTGCAGGATGTCGAACTCCCGGTTGATCACCGGCTGCCCGGTCGCCAAGGCCTCGCGGACCGGGCAGTCCGTACCGCAGGCCACCGAGGCGAAAACCGCCTTGCAAGGCCTGCCGAGCACTTCGTCGCAACGATACCCGGTGATCTCTTCCGCTGCGCGGTTGAAAGAGGTGATGCACAGCTTCCGGTCGACGGTGAACACCCCGTCAGCCAGACTGTTGAGAACATCTTCAGACATCTCAGAATGGAGCTGAACAGTCTGATTCGGCATGTTGCGGACCTCGTTGCAGCACAGGGCGAACCTGATACAGAAACACGCACAAAAGAAAAGCGATGCCTAATTAGGGTAATCAAACATTGACTCTTCCGCAACAGAAATCGACTTCTGAATGGCTGGAATTTTCTCGGCAAATCCGCATCTTGCAAAATTTTCCGTTATCTTCAACAGGTTCCACACCGAAACGTATACGGCAAACCCACTTCCGGCCACTTGATTTTTCCGCGGATAGCCCCGTATAGTGACTTTTCATCCTCGTCCCTGAACCAGCGAACGCATTCCGGCAGACCGGACATCATCCATGCACGAACTCGGCATCACCCGCAGCATTGTCGACATCGCCGAACGTACCGCCCGGGAACACGGTGGCAACAGAGTCACCTCGGTCACGGTCGAGATCGGCGCCCTCTCCGGAGTCATCCCCGACGCCGTGGAGTTCTGCTTCGAGGCCTGCAGCAAGGGCACCCTGCTCGACGGCGCCCGGCTGATCGTCGAATCAATTCCCGGCCTCGGCCGCTGTCCCGACTGCGGCCGGGAACAGGAGATCGACAACCACAGTTTCGCCTGCGGAGACTGCGGAGCCCTCGGCCTGGAACGCCTGCGGGGGGAAGAATTACGCGTCAAGGAACTGGAGGTCGACTGACCATGTGCATCGATTGCGGTTGCGCCGAACGAACCGAACAGGCCCATCACCACGGGCATGACCATGACGGCAAGACGATTCAGGTCGGCGAAGACCTGCTGGCCAAGAATGACCGGCTGGCCGCCGTCAACCGACAGCGGTTCGCCGGCCACGGGCTGCTGACCCTGAACCTGGTCAGTTCTCCCGGCTCGGGCAAGACCACCCTGCTGGAAACCACCCTGCGTACGCTCAGGGCCGAACTGCGTTTTGCGGTTCTCGAAGGCGATCAGCAGACCGCCAACGACGCCGACCGCATCGCCGCCACCGGCGTTCCCGTTCACCAGATCAACACCGGCGCCGGCTGCCACCTCGACGCCCATATGGTCGGCCATGGCGTCGACCATTTCGACCTGGCGAATCTCGACGTGCTGCTGATCGAAAATGTCGGCAACCTGGTCTGTCCGGCCTCCTTCGATCTCGGCGAAGACTGCAAGGTCGCCGTCCTCTCCATCACCGAGGGGGAGGACAAACCGCTCAAGTACCCGCAGATGTTCCGCGCCGCCGAACTGGTGATCATCAACAAGCTCGATCTGCTGCCGCACCTCGACTTCGATCTTGAAACGTGCCGTGACTACCTCCGCCAGGTCAACCCGCAGGCCCGGGTGATCGAACTTTCCTGCAAATCGGGCGAGGGGATGGAAACCTGGTACAACTGGCTGCGCGAACAGCTGGCGAAGAAAAAATAACCTGAATTCTCCCTTTGGGCCTTTCCCAAAACCTCGAGCCTTGAGCCTCGAGCCTGATCACGGAGTGATCCCATGTGTTTAGGCGTTCCCATGCGGGTCACCCGCATCGAAAATGACACCGCCATTTGTGAAATCGACGGCGTCCGGCGCGAAGCCTCGCTGATGATGGTCGACGGGGTCGAGGTCGGCGATTTCGTTCTCATCCATGCCGGCTTCGCCATCGAAAAGATCGATCCGGAAGAAGCGGAGCTGACTCTGAAAGCGCTGCGCGAAGCCCTCGATATGGGACTGGTGCCGGAATGAATGAACTCAACTTGACCACCGCCTGGCGCGATCCCGAGGTGGCCCGCGGCCTGCTGGCGCGAATCGAACGGGCTGTCGCCGGCTACCGGGGAGAAATGACCCTGATGGAGGTCTGCGGCACCCACACCATGGCGATCTATCAGCACGGCATCCGCGCCCTGCTGCCGGAAGCGATCCGGTTGATTTCCGGTCCCGGGTGCCCGGTCTGCGTCACCCCGGTCGACTACGTCGATCATGCCGTGGCCCTGGCCCGCCGGCCCGATACCATCATCGCCACCTTCGGTGACATGGTACGGGTCCCGGGTTCGTCGAGCAGCCTGTTGCACGAGCAGGCTCGGGGGGCGCAGATCAGGGTCGTCTATTCCCCCCTTGATGCCGTCGCCCTGGCCGCCCGCAACCCGGACAAGCAGGTGGTCTTTCTCGGCGTCGGCTTCGAAACCACCACCCCGACGGTCGCGGGAGCAATTCTGGCGGCTGAAAAACAGGGGCTGACCAACTTCAGCGTGCTCGGCTCCCACAAGACCATGCCGGCGCCGATGGCGGCCCTGACCAACGATCCCGAACTGCAGGTCGACGGTTACCTCTGCCCGGCCCATGTCTCAACGATCATCGGCGTCAACGCCTATCGGCCGCTGGTCGAACAGTGCCGGGTGCCCTGCGTGGTCACCGGCTTCGAACCGCTTGACATGCTCCGGGGGATCGAAATGCTCGCCCGCCAGGTGATCGAGGGACGCGCCGAGGTTGAAAACGAATATTCGCGGGTCGTCAAACCGGACGGCAACCCGAAAGCGCGACGCATTCTCGAAACCGTCTTCGAGCCCTGCGACGCGACCTGGCGGGGAATCGGCATCATCCCCGACAGCGGTCTGAAAATCCGCGCGGAGTATGCCGACTACGACGCCATCCGCAAGCTGCCGGTCAACGTCGAAAAACCGGTCGAGCACACGGGCTGCCAGTGCGGCGAAATCCTCAAGGGCAAGGTCCGCCCCGGCGACTGCCCCTTGTTCCGCACCGCCTGCACCCCGGAGAACCCGGTCGGCGCCTGCATGGTGTCGAGCGAAGGAACCTGCGCGGCGGAGTACAAATACGGTTGTTGAAAATCTTTTTGCCACCAAGGCACCAAGTCCACCAAGTCCACCAAGAAAGTTTAAAACTCATTTAACGGAGAGGCGGAGAGGAGCAGAGACGGAGAGAAAATCTTTTGGGTTTAAAACCGGAAATTGCTTTTGGTTTTCTCTGTGTCCTCTCCCTCTCTGCGACTCTCCGTTAAAAAAGGTTTTCTTGGCGCTCTTGGTGTCTTGGTGGCCGCATTTCATCAGTTGAAAGAAGGGCCTTCCATGAAACCCGACATCATCCTTCTCGGCCACGGCAGCGGCGGCAAACTGAGCCACCAGCTGCTCGACGACATCATCATTCCCGCCCTCTCGGGGGTCGCTCCCGAACAGCAGAACGACGCCGCGGTGCTGCCGGCCGTCGACGGCGAACTGGCCTTCACCACCGACTCCTACGTGGTCGACCCGATCTTCTTCCCCGGCGGCAATATCGGCGACCTGGCCGTCAACGGCACGGTCAATGATCTGGCCATGGCCGGGGCGGTGCCGGTGGCAATCAGTGTCGGGCTGATTCTCGAAGAAGGGCTGGCGATCACCGAGCTGAGGAAGGTGCTGGAATCGATGCGGCAGGCGGCCGACGCCGCCGGAGCGAAGATCGTCACCGGCGACACCAAGGTGGTGCCGCGCGGCAAGGGAGACAAGATTTTCATCAACACCGCCGGTATCGGCCGGATACCAAAAGGTCGCAACCTCAGCGGCAACGCCGCAAAACCGGGCGACAAGGTCCTGATCAACGGCGCCATCGGTGACCACGGCATGGCGGTACTCGCCAGCCGCGAGGGGCTGGAACTGAGCAGTGATATCGAAACCGACAGCGCCGCCCTCAACGATCTGGTCGAAACCCTGTTTGCCGCCTGCGGTTCCCATATCCATGTCCTGCGCGACCCGACCCGCGGCGGCGTCGCCACCACACTGCGGGAGATCGCCGGGCAGTCCCGGGTCGACATCACCCTCGACGAAACCGCTCTTCCAATCCACGAAAGCGTCCGCGGCGCCTGTGCCATTCTCGGCCTCGATCCGCTGTTCGTCGCCAACGAAGGGAAACTGCTGGCGATCGTCGCCGCCGACCGGGCCGAGACCGCCCTGCAGGCGATGCGCCGCCATCCCGCCGGCGGGGAAGCCGCCATCATCGGCGAGGTCAGCGCCGCATCGAGCGGCCGGGTGCTGATGCGCACCACCATCGGTGGCCTGCGCGCCATCGAAATGCTCGCCGGAGAACAGCTGCCGCGGATCTGCTGACAACATCTGCAAGAACCATAACTGTCCCCCCGACCCTGACAACATCCCTGCGGATGATATACTGACTGCTGAATCGGTCTGTCCGGCACTGCAACAGCGACTCTGCCCGAATCGTGAAACTCTGCCTCCCATCCGCTAGAGGTGGCATGTCCGCATCAGCCGTCCGACATCCCTTTCCCGGGTCTCCGGCAACAGTCATCTGCCTGTTATTCTGCCTGCTGTTGCTCGGTCCGGTCGCGCACAGCGCAACGGCTCCGCTGCAACTGACCCACGCCGAACAATCCTGGCTCAAACGCCATGCCCGGACCATCCGGGTCGGCATGCTGCCCAACTATCCCCCCATTGAATTTACCGAACAGGGGCGCCACCAGGGCCTCACCGCCGACTACCTGCGACTGCTTGAAAAACGCCTCGACATCCATTTCCTCCGCATCCCGGCACGGAACTGGGGCGAACTGCTGCAGATGGCCCTTGACCATCGCATCGATCTTATCGGTTCCATCCAGCAAACCCCGCGACGTTCCAGAAAGCTGCTCTTCACCAGTGTCTATGTGCGCCTGCCCAATGTCATCATCACCCGCAAGGGCGGACCGAAGAAATTGACCGAACAACAGCTGGCCGGGAAAAAGGTCGCTGTTGTTCGCGGCTACGCCAGCGAAAGCTACCTGCAGAAAAAAGTTCCCAAAGCCCTGCTGGTGGCTGTAAACAGCGATCTCGACGGATTGCAGCAACTGGCCTTCGGCAAGGTTGACGCCCTGGTATCAGATCTTTCGGTAGCCAGCTGGAACATCGACCAACTGGGGCTGAGCAATCTGCAGGCCAGCGGTTTCATTGATTTCCGCTGGGATCTGCGCTTCGGCATCCGCAACGACTGGCCGGAGCTGCAGAAAATTCTCAACAAGGCACTCGATGCTATCCCGCAACAGGACAAAGACGAGTTGTTCCGACACTGGGTCGGACTCTCCCCTGAAAAACCGTTCAACCGCAGAGAGATCGTCATTGTCGCCCTGGTACTCGGCCTCTGCCTGTTGCTGATGCTGGCCATTGGGCTCTGGAACCGTATGCTGGGACGGGAAGTCAGACGACAGACCCTGGCATTGCAGCAGGCCCTGGAACGAGAACGCAACGCCCGCACCGAAGCAGACAGCAAAGAGGCCCAGTTGCGGGAGTTGACCGACAACCTGCCGCAGACGGTTTTCGAAACCGACTGTGATGGGCGAATCACCTATGTCAACAACCAGGCTCTGGAATGGAGCGGGTACAGTCGGGAGCAGATTCTCAGCAGCCGGATCCAGGACTTTCAGCATCCCGACGATCAACCACGCATCGAAGAGCGCATCAAGGTTCTGTTAAACGGCGATGACGCTACGGGCCGACTCTACCGAATCTGCCTTGCCGACGGCCGGTTCCGCAACGCCCTCATCTATGCCCGCGCGATTCACTCGGGCAACAAACCGGTCGGTCTGCGCGGCATTCTGGTTGACATCACTGAACGGCAGCAGGCCGAACAGGAACTGCGCGAAAGCGAAGAACGCTTCCGGGAAATTTTCAACGCGACCACCGAAGCCCTGTTCATTCACAATGCTGAAGACGGTCGGATTCTGGACCTCAATCATACCGCCGAAATCATGTACCGGGGCAACCGGCAACAACTGCTGGCCAGCGATGTCGACACGCTCAGTTCGGGCATCGCTCCCTATACCCGGAAGGATGCCAGGCACCATCTGGAAACCGCCTACCGGGAAGGGCCGCAAGTTTTCGAGTGGCATTCCCGCCGACTCGACGGAGAACTCTTCTGGACCGAAGTCAGCCTGCGCGCAACCACCATTGCCGGCAGACAGGTGATGATCGCCGGGGTCCGCGACATCAGCCAGCGCAAGCAGATGGAAGAGTTTATGCTGCAGTCGGAAAAAATGTTGACCATCGGCAAACTGGCCGCCGGCATCGCTCACGAAATCAACAATCCGCTGGCAGGCGTCCTGCAGAACCTGCAGATCCTCTCCCTGCGCCTCGACCCCGAGGGAGCGGCCAACCAGGATACCGCTGCAGAAACCGGGCTCCCGCCAGAAACCCTGGCCGCTTACCTGAAACAGAGACAGATACCGCACATCATCGACAGCGCCACCGAAGCCGCCCTGCATGCCCGAACCATCGTCGAAGACCTGCTGACATTCAGCCGCCGACCGAACCGGAAGCGGCCGGTAGATCTGGCAACCGTCATAAAGACCGCCCTTAAACTAGCCTCCACGGAATTCGACCCGGGACAAAATTTCGATTTTCGCCACATCCGCATAGAGAAACGAATGGCGTCCTCTCTGCCGATGATTCAGGGAACCTCCGACCAGTTGCAGCAGGTGGTCCTCAATCTGCTGCGCAATGCGGCTCAGGCGATGATCGAAGCGGGCACTGAGAAGCCAACCATCTCCATCACCCTTGAACAGCATGGCCAACACATTCTGCTGCAAATCAAAGACAACGGTCCCGGCATGGATGAACAGACCCGGCTGAGAATCTTCGAACCCTTTTTCAGCACCCGGCTTGGGCGCGGCGGAACAGGGCTCGGCCTGGCCCTGGTCTCCTACATTGTTCACCAGAACCACGGCGGCAGCATTTCCGTTGAGTCGAGCCCCGGACGGGGCTGCTGCTTCAGCATTCGGCTGCCAATTCCCAGGGAGGATTCATGACTTCAGCAGCAACACCGAAAGCCATTCTGATTGTCGACGATGAGCCCTCCATTCGTGACAGTCTGCAGATGTTCCTGGAAGATTGCGGTCATCAGGTCAAAACCGCGGCATCGATGGCAGAAGCCCTCAAGCTGCTGGAGCGGGAACCGTTCGGCCTGGCACTTGTCGACGTCCGCCTCAGCGACGGTAACGGCAACCAGCTGGCCCTTGAAGCTCATGCCCTGCAACCGCACCTGCGACTCCTGATGCACACCGGATCCATCGAATACCAGCTGCCGCCGGAACTGGCAGAATTGGGACTCGGCGAAGACCAGATCCTGCGCAAACCACAACCCGACCTGATGACGGTGCTGCGTCGCATTGAAACGGAACTGGGCTGTCAGGAGTAAATGCCCGCTCGCTCCATACTCCTCTACCGCCGAAGGACGAGGAATTTTCCGGATCAAGGCGCAGCCCGAGGAGCGCGGAGGCGTAGCGGCAGCCGGCGTCCTGAACCCCACGGAGGTTCGTCAAATTGCGCAGGGCTTTGGTGTGCCCGCAAGGCACACTTGCCCCTGCATAGTTCTCTATGCAGGGGCAAGTACAACGCAGCAGGCGCGCTAAATCACAAGCAAGTTACGAAGATGCGTGGGGTTCAGGACGCTCAGCACAAGCGAGGAGGCCTGCAACGCCGAACTGGGGCAAAAGACCCGCCCACAACGAAGAACGAAGCTCGATCGCTCCGTGCCCCCCCGCCGTCAAAGGGCGAGGGATTTTGTGCCGAATCAAGGCGTGTCCCGATGAGCGCGGAGGCGTAGCGGCAGCTACGTCGCACAAGCGAAGAGGGAGACAACGCAGAGTCGGTGCAAAAGACCCGCCCCAGCACCAAAAAAAACGCGTCCGGCCCTTGCAGGCCCGACGCATCAAATAACAGTTAAAAGCGCGGTGTCAGGATCGGAGATTCTCATCCCCAAAACGATGTTTGATCATTGTTTTAGCAGAACAACTTATCGGCAGTCAAGGATTTTTTTTAATTTTATTTCCGCTTCGAGATAAAATAAATTCATTACCAGAACAGGTTTTTATTCACCCGCCACGACACCTCGACCGCCCTCGGCGATCTGCCGGAATGATCTCGGCGCCGGCCGGCAGGAACTGTCCGTAACCACAGTCTCTCCCTGTCTCGCTCCCAACCGAAGTCTGCACCAATCCCCGTTGCCACCGGACTGGAATCCCGATAGCTTGGCCCCCTACAAGACCTGAATCCGGGAGCCCCTTGTTGGCGAACAGCACAAATCATTGACCTGTCTGAGCTTTCCAAAAATCACCAGCGAACCTATGGGTGAGCTTCAGATTTTTGAAAACCACATCCAGGCCAAGCACCTGCACTCTTCAACCAACAGGAACTCACGAATTCAGGAAGGAGGTCACCATGACACAACTCTGGAAAATATGGCTCGGACGGACTTTTGCCGCTGTCTTTCTGGGCCTCGCCCTGTTACTGATCGGACTGGCCGGGTTTCAGTTCTGGAACGGCATCCTGGCCGGACACGAACTGATCTCGATTCTGGTCCGGGCACTGAATACAGCCATTATTGCCCTGGCCATTTTTGAACTTGGCATCGGCATCAGCCACGAATATGCCGTACCGCACAACAGCCGCCACACCTTCTCAATCATCCGCCGGCAACTGACCCGTTTTGTCGGCACCGTCTGTGTCGCCCTGGTTCTCGAAGGGCTGATCATGGTCATCAAGTACAGCCAGCTCGATCTGGCCGGCAACCTCTACTACCCGGTGGCGATCCTGGTCGGCGCCAGCGTGCTGCTTTCCTCGCTGGGTCTGTTTCTCCACCTGTCACGCGACGATGTCGAACGCCAGCAGAACAACAATCAGGGAAACGCGCATCCAACCTTGCGAAGCGCACAGCACCGGAACCGCGGACTGAAACAACTGCAGAAAAAATAACCCCGGGAGATTCTCCCTAGACCTTTCGACTTCCGTGGCCGATATGGTTGCTAAGCCCATTTACGGTGACGGAGCCGACCATGCCCCAGACGTCAATGATCATAAGTTCACTGTCCAGTTCCCGGGATTACCTGCTGCGCCTGGTCGACTGCACCCGGATTTTCTCCCGCATCCTCTGCGTCCGCAACAATCAGGAAGCTGTCGAGCTGTTGCAGACCGAGGAGATCGACACCATTTTTCTTGACTGGCAGCCGCCCGAAGTGGAGCAATTGAACAGCCTGGCCGAGGTTCTTGGCGACCGCGAAGAGTGGTGCGACATCCCGTTGCTCCTGTTCACTCCGGACCCGCAGCGGGATGCGGAAATTCTTGCCCTGCAGAAAGGGGCCGGCGACTGTTTCGACTACGGAATCACCGCCCGCGAACTGGGCGCACGGCTGCACCATCACCTGGCGCACAAGCGACGCACCGATGAGCTGCGGGCGGAGAACTGTCAACTGGCCAAACTCGCCATCAGCGACCGGCTGACCGGACTGTACAACCGTTCCTATTTTGATGTCGTGCTGGAATTCGAGGCGGCACGCTGCCAGCGACATGGCTCGGTGCTGTCACTGCTGATCATTACCATCGACAGTTTCAACTGGCTGGAAAACAATTTCGGCCATCGCGTCAGCGACAGCCTGTTGCGTCTGACCGGGGATGTCATCCAGGTCACGGCGCGAAAAAGCGACATCCCCTGCCGCTTCAACCACCAGGACTTTGCCATTATTCTGCCGGACACTCCGACCCCTGACGCCTTCCTGCTGGCCGAACGCATCCGCCGGGAGATCATGATCAACGGGCCGAAAAAACCGTTGAGCCACTTCACCCTTTCCCTGAGCATGGGCATCAGCGGTCATGCCGGCAACGGGATCATCGACCCGCGCAACCTGGTCGATGAAGCCTATTGCGCCGTGGAAACCGGCCGCCGGCACGGTGCCGGACGGACCGAAATTTTCCATCATGATCCGCAGATCCTGGCCCGCAACGGCCACAGACTCGACATCGAGCATCCGCAGGGACATGCGTAGAGCAAGCGGAACGTAAGACGTCAAGTCATGAGGATCTTTTCGCGACGGATCAGGATCTCGAACGCCAGGCTCATCTTGCGCACCAGGCGATTGAGATCGGCCATCCGTTCACCGAGGCTGCCCTCCCCACCGGCGACGTAAAGAACATTGACGGTCCGCCGCGCCAGTTTGACCGGCAGCAGCAGCACCGAGGTCGGCTTCTCACCGCCCAGCGCCTTGATTAAACGACCGTTCTGCCCCCGATTGGGAAGTCCGCCGAGATAGGGGCTGCCTTCCTCGATCACGGTCCTGACCACCGAAGCCTTGGTCAGGTCGATACTGAACTGGGGAAAATCATCGAGGTTTTTCTGCCCGGCAACCGCTTTCCAACCGTCAGCCTTGTCTTCACGCAGGACGAACAGCGCGGCGTGACTGAATTCCTGGCCGAGATAACGGATCATCACCTCGCCGATCTCTTCGCGGGAGGTTGCCGAAGCGAGCCCTTCGGCAACCGACTCCATAGTTTCGGGAACAGCCTCGACCGGCGGTTCCTCTTCAACAACGACGGCCTCTTCGAGCTTTTCCTCGTCGATGTCCTCATGAGCCTGCTGAACCGCCTCGGCCTCGGCCGCGGTTCCTTTCCATTCACCGATACGAGCGATGATATTCTGGTACCGTTCCTCGATTTCGTAATCGTAATAGCGTCCGAGAGCCTGCAGCAGCCGGACCTCGGGGGCGATCAGCGGTTTGACAATGAAATCGGTGATGAAGGCGATCTCGTCAATGGCGCGCAGGTCGGCCGGGTCGGCCATCGCCAGACTGAGACGTTTTTTTTCAAACTTGATCGGCACAACCTTGTACTTCAGCGCCAGCCCCCGCGGCACCTTTTGGATCACGTCAGCCGGGACATTCTGCAACTGATCCGGATGGACGTAGGGCACCGCGAGCTTTCTGCTCAAAAAACGGGCCAGGGTTTCTTCTTCGATCAGCCCCAGTTCGATCAGGCTGGTGCCGATCTTGCCGCCGTAGACGACCCGGTTGAGCAATGCCTCGTCAAACTGCTCACGGGTGATCAGTTCCGCTTCCCTGAGCATTTCCAGCAGTGTCACAGCCATCTTTTCCCTCCCTGAGAAAATACAATTGTTTCAGCTTAACCTGCTTTTCCCTCTCTGCCAATAAAAAACGTTGCAATAATCACAGGTTATCGTAGAGTACAGAGAAGACAAAAAGAGCAGGCGCCGACAAGGAACGGGGCAGGTGGCACATCAAGGCGCTGCCCAATGAGCGCGGCAGCTACGTCGCACAAGCGAAGCGGGACAGCAACACAGAGTTGAGAAAAAACCGGCGTCCTCATACACACCTGAATCAGTGGGTCCCTTGTTGGCGGACAGCACCAGTCATTGATCTGCCTGAGCTTCCCAAAAATCACCAGCGAACCTATGGGTGCGCTTCAGATTTTTGCAAAGCTCATTCAGACCAAGCACTTGCACTCTCCATCCAACAGGAACTCACTGATTCAGGACACAAAAAAGACGCGCCAATCAGGAGGAATCGACGCGTCAAGAGGTTGTTGCAGTGAGCAAGACTGGTACTCACGTTGGTTGTTTAAACTTTATCAAGGCGGTCTTTTTTTTCAACTGCCAACCCGAATTTATTCTGTGTCAAACGAATTTGCACTTCTCATTTCCAATCTGCAATCCCGTCCGGCGGATGACGCAACGGCGGCAAAGCGCCTCATGCACGGCCGGGGCGGGACGTTTCCCGGCCTGGAGCATCTGGTTCTCGACTGGTATCCACCGTTGCTGCACCTGATCTGCTACCGCCCGCCGGCAGAGGGTCTCCCCGACCAGCTGGCGACCTGGCTGGCGGAGCGGCTCGATCCGCAACCACGCGGTCTGGTCCTGCAGCGCCGCGACCTGCCCGGCGCCCCGCAGAACCTGGTCTGGGGCAGGATGTCGGAGCATTCTTTTGCCATCGAGGACGGACTCCGCTACCAGCTGCACTTCGACCGCGGGCAGAACATCGGCTTCTTCCCCGACATGGCGGTCGGTCGCAGGCTGGTCCGCAAACGGGCCGCCGGCCGACGGATCCTGAACCTGTTCGCATATACCTGCTCCTTCTCGGTCGCCGCCCTGGCCGGCGGCGCCGCACAGGTCATCAACCTGGACATGAGCCGAAACGCCCTCGACTGGGGGCGCCGCAACCACCAGCTGAACAATCTCGACCCGCGCCGGGCCGGTTTTCTCGCCCATGACCTGTTCAAATCCTTCGGCAAGCTGCGCCGGCTCGGCCCCTTCGATCTGGTCATCGCCGACCCGCCCGACACCCAGGGCAACAGCTTTGTACCGGAACGGGACTGGCCGCGACTGCTGAGGCGGCTGCCGGAGTTGCTTGCCCCCGGCGGGGAACTGCTCGCCTGCATGGCCGTGCCCCGCCTCGGCCGCAGCTTCCTCGCCGCCACCATCGCCGAACACGCTCCTTTTCTGGCGCTGATTGAAACTCTGCGGGCCGGAGAGGACTTCCCGGAGGCCGACCCCGACAAGGGTCTGCACCTGCTGCGCTGCCGCCTTCCCGGTCCCTGATCTCAGCAGAGAGACAAAAGTCGAGGGACGGGTGATGGGTGTCGCAGCCTCCAGCCCTTCGCCTTTAGCCCTTCGCCCCGCCTCCTTGCTGTTTCCCTTGCCTTTTCCCGCCGGGAGACTACAATCGGTTCCTGCACAATCTTTTTATTCCAGAAGGAGTCACCATGAAACTCGTCCATCCCGACCCCGAGCTGAAAAACCAGTTTGCCAGTGACAACTACGCGCCGATCTGCCCGGAAGCCATGGCGGCGATGCAGGCGGTCAACCAGGGACATGTCAACTCCTACGGCAATGACCCCTGGACCTCCCGTGCCTGCAACCTGCTGCGAGAGTTTTTTGAAACCGACTGCCAGGTCTTCTTCGTCTTCAACGGCACCGCGGCCAACTCCCTGGCTCTGGCCTCTCTCTGCCAGAGCTATCACAGCATTGTCTGCCACGAACTGGCGCACATTGAAACCGACGAGTGCGGAGCGCCGGAATTCTTCTCCAACGGCACCAAAATCCTGCTCGCCACCGGCAACGGCGGCAAGGTCGACCCGGACCAGGTCGAGTACCTGGTCACCCGGCGCAGCGATATCCATTATCCGAAGCCGAAAGTACTCAGCCTCACCCAGTCGACCGAACTCGGCACTGTCTACACCCCGGATGAGCTGCAGGCCCTGCGCGACTGCGCCGAAAAGCACAACCTGCGGCTGCACATGGACGGCGCCCGCTTCGCCAACGCCCTGGCCGGACGTGATCTGCATCCCGCCGAACTGACCTGGAAGGCCGGTATCGACGTGCTGACCTTCGGCGGCACCAAGGTGGGGATGGCGGTCGGCGAAGCGGTGATCTTTTTCAACCGGGAACTGGCGGCGGAATTCGACTACCGCTGCAAGCAGGCCGGCCAGCTGGCCTCGAAAATGCGCTACCTCTCCGCCCCCTGGATCAGCCTGCTGCAGGATGGGGTCCTGGTGCGCCACGCCCGCCATGCCAACGCCATGGCGACCCGGCTGGGCGACGAACTGCAGGCCCTGCCCGGGGTCGAGGTGGTCCATCCGGTCGAGGCCAACGCGGTTTTCGTCCGCTTCCCGCAGGGAGTGATCGAAACCCTGCAGGCCGACGGCTGGTATTTCTATACCTTCATCGGCAGCGGTGAAGCGCGGCTGATGTGTTCCTGGAATACCCGGGAAGAGGATGTCAGCCAGCTGATCTCCGCGGTGCGGGCCGCCCTGCCGGAAACGGGATGACAACCGCAGATCGATGACCGCCCCCGCCTCGCTCTATGCCCCCCGGCCCTGCCGGCTGCTGGAAACCAGCGATCTGACTCCGCAGGAGAAGCTGTTCCGACTGCAGCTCGCGGATGGGACTTCCCCGGGGCACCAGCCCGGTCAGTTCATCCAGCTGTCGCTGCCCGGACTGACCGAGGCGCCGATCTCCATCGCCAGTTCACCGACCCGCGGCCCCGTCTTCGAACTCGGTGTGCGCCGCGCCGGGCGGCTCACCTCAGCCCTGCACCAGCTTGCTCCCGGCACCACGATCGGCATCCGCGGCCCCTTCGGCCGCCCCTTCCAGCTCGACGCTCTGCGTGGCGGGCCATTGCTGCTGATCGCCGGCGGCTGCGGCCTGGCGCCGCTGCGCTCGCTGATCCAGTACTGCCAGGACCGACCGGAAGAATTCGGCGCGGTCCATATTCTCTACGGTGCCCGCTCTCCCGACGATCTGATGTTCAAGGACGACCTGGCCGCCTGGCAACACAGTGACCGGTTCGACTGCCGCACCACCGTCGACCGGACCCCGGCCGCGTCCTGTTACGACGGCGACACCGGACTGCTTCCCGAACTGCTGTCACGACTCGATTTCGACCCGACCGACTGCCGGGCGGTGCTGGTCGGCCCGCCGCCAATGTACCGTCCGGTCATTGCCGAACTGCGCCGACTCGGCCTCGACGGCGACCGGCGGATCATGCTCTCCCTCGAACGGCAGATGCGCTGCGGAGTCGGCAAATGCGGCCACTGCAGCATCGAGCACCTCTATTGCTGCAGCGACGGGCCGGTCTTCTGGCTGGAAGAGGTGGAAAATTTGCGGGGCGCCCTGTGAAAACCACCCTGACCACCTGCCCCTGGTGCGGCACCGGCTGCAATTTTCATCTGTTCACTGACGAACGGGGACGGCTGAGCGGTGTCGAACCGGCCGCCGGCCATCCGGTCAGCCGGGGACAGCTCTGCCTCAAGGGCTGGAACGCCCACGCCTTCGTCAACCACCCGGAGCGACTGACCGTGCCGCTGTACCGCCGACAGGGGAAGCTGGTCCCCTGCGACTGGAACAGCGCCCTCGACCTGCTGCACGAAAGGCTGAGCGCCATCGCCGAACGGCACGGTTCCGACAGCCTGATGTTCCTCGCCTCGGCCAAGGCCTCCAACGAGGAAAACTTTCTGCTGATGAAGCTGGCCCGGGCCGGCTTCGGCACCAACAACATCGATCACTGCGCCCGACTCTGCCATTCCTCGACCGTCTTCGGCCTGGCGGAGACCCTCGGCTCGGGGGCGATGACCAACAGCCTCGACTGCTTCGAGCAGACCGATCTGATGCTGGTGATCGGCTCCAACACCACCGAACAGCACCCGCTGATCGGCAGCCGAATCCTGCAGGCGAAACAGTGCGGCGCGGATCTGATCGTCATCGACAGCCGGACCATCCGCCTGGCCCGGCACGCCGACCTGCACCTGCGGCCGCGAAACGGTACCGATGTCGCCCTGCTTTGCGGCATCATGCGGCAGATCCTCGCCGACGGCCTGGAAGACCGCGACTTCATTGCCGCCCGTTGTGAAAACTTCGCCGCCTTCGAAACCTCGCTGCGGGACTGCACTCCGGAGCGGGTGGCGGCCATCACCGGGGTGCCGAAAGAACAGCTGGTCGCGGCCGCGCGCCGTTTCGCCCGCGCGGACAAAGCAATGATCGTCTTCGCCATGGGCATCACCCAGCACAGCCACGGAGTCGACAACGTCCGGGCTCTCTCCAACCTCGCCCTGCTGACCGGCAACCTCGGCCGCCCCGGTACCGGCATCAATCCCCTGCGTGGCCAGAACAATGTCCAGGGGGCCTGCGACATGGGCGCCCTGCCCGATGTCTACAGCGGCTACCAGAAAGTGAGCGACCCGGCGGCGCGGAAGAAATTCGCGATCGCCTGGGGCGTGGATCTGCCGGAACAACCCGGACTGATGGCCACCCACGCCATGGAGGCCGCCGCGGAGGGCCGGATTCGCGGCATGCTGATCATGGGAGAGAACCCACTGCTTTCCGAGGCGAACCAGGGCCTGGTCCGTCAGGCGCTGCAGAAACTGGAGTTTCTCGCCGTGATCGATATCTTCCCCACCGAAACCGCGCAACTGGCCGACCTGGTGCTGCCGGCAGCCTGCTACGCCGAGCGGGACGGCAGCTACACCTCCACTGAGCGCCGGGTGCAGCGCGGCCGCAAGGCGGTCGAACCGCCGGGCGAAGCCAGGGCCGACTGGCAGATCCTCCGCGCCCTGCTGGGGCGCTGCGGCCTGCCGGCCGACGACAGCGGACCGGAGCAGATCATGAATGAGATCAGCGCGCTGACCCCGAGCTACGCCGGCATCAGCTATCCCCGACTGGAGGGATCCGGGCTGCAATGGCCCTGCCCGGAGGCAGAGCATCCCGGCACCCCGATCCTGCATGTCGAGAGCTGCAGCCGCGGCAAGGCCCGCTTCAGCCCGGTGACCTACCGGCCTTCAGCCGAGGTGCCGGACACCGACTACCCTTTCCTGCTCAACACCGGCCGCACCGGAGTCCACTGGCACACCGGCAGCATGACCCGCCGCAGCCACCTGCTCGACCGCGAGGAGCGCGAGCCCTATGTTGAGATCCATCCGCAGGATGCCGCCCGCCATCAGCTGAAAGAGCGTCAACCCCTGCAGATAAGCAGTCGCCGAGGCAGCATCGAGGCGCTGGCCAGAATCACCGACCGGGTTCCGGCGGGTCAGCTGTTCATCCCCTTCCACTTCGTCGAGGGTGCCGCCAACGCCCTGACCAACAACGCTCTCGATCCGGAATCGGGCATCCCCGAGTTCAAGGTCTGCGCCGTGAGGCTGCAGCCATGCTGAAACAACTGGCAGAAAAGGACTTGCTCCGTCTGCTGGAACGGATCGCCGCCCGCAGGCGGTTGCTGACACCGCAGCGGCAGAGTGACGGCAGCCAGCTGCTGCTCCCCTGGCCGGGCGGACTGCCGGAGCTGGCCGGGACCCCGCTGCAGCGCAAACCGACCGAGGTCTTCTTTCCCCAGCTCGAGCTGCTGATGGAGCTGGATAACAGCGGCGATGTCAGGCTGCCGGTGCCGGCGGACAAACCGGTCGCCCTGCTCGGCCTCGACCACTTCGACCTGGCCGGGATCGCCTTTCTCGACCGCTTCTTCCTCAGCCGCCCGATCGACGACGCCTACCTGCGTCGCCGCCATGACGCCCTGCTGATCGGTCTGAGCGGACTGACCGGTCCCCAGGGGGCAACCCTCCCCCCGGCGGAGACCTGCGATCTGGAACTGATCATCGTCCCGGACAAACTGCTCGCCCGCCCCCACGCGAAGCCGGGCGAGGCACTGCTGGAAGGCTTCACCGCTGCCGATCCGGCGGCCCTGCGCACCATCGACCGAAGCCCCGCCGAACGACCCGCGACCCTGCTTGCGGCCGCCCGGCTGCTGCAGGAGGATCAGGTTCCCGAAGCGTTCTGGGAAGAAATCGCCGCCCGCTGCATCGCCTGCGGCGGCTGCAACTTCGCCTGTCCAACCTGCAGCTGCTTCGGCGTCCAGGACCGGACCTTCGGCAACCGGACCGAGCGCAGCCGGCTCTGGGATTCCTGCCAGCTCGACGCCTTCATGCGCGAGGCCGGCGGCCACAACCCCCTGGGAACCGAAACCCTGCGCACCCGCCGCCGCGTCTATCACAAGCTGGTCGCCGACCCGCTGCGCTGGGGTGAACTCGGCTGTGTCGCCTGCGGCCGCTGCGACCGCGCCTGCCCGACCGGCATCGGCATACTCGCCCTGTGCGAGGAACTGGTACAGCGGTACGGACCCTCCTCAGTCCCCCCTGCTCCGCAGGAGGGATGCAAATCGACCTGATTCCCTCCTGAATCAGTGAGCCCCTTGTCGGCGGACAGCACAAATCAGCCGAGGTTCCCGGCAACACTCCAGAGCACAGCTCTGATTCTCCGCCACCGACTCCTCTTGCGACACGCCACCTCCCGCCTGTGCTGTAGCAGACAGGGCTTGGCATCCTGTATGCACAACTGTTGTCGACAGGAGGTCACCATGAAAATTGCACTGATTGCCGATGACGAACCCTTGATAAGACGTCAAGTCGCTGAAACCATAGAATGTTTTGGCTTTGACAGGATCATTGAAGCCGCAGACGGAAGCCAGGCGGTCAGCCTGGCATGCAGTGAGACCCCCCTCTTAATCATCATGGATGTTTCGATGCCGGGCATGGATGGAGTCACGGCTGCCGAAAAAATAAGCAACAGCGTCGCGGCACCGATCATTCTGCTCACCGGGACCAGCGATTCCGACACCATTGCCCGAGCGCGCGACGCCGGCGTACTCGGCTATCAGCTCAAGCCCTTTCAACCCGCCCAGTTGCAGGCCACCGTTGAACTGGCGATCCATCAGTTTGTCGAACTGAACAACCTGCGCGACGAAAACGCCCGTCTCAAGGACACTCTGGCAACGCGCAAACTGGTTGATCAGGCCAAGGGGATCCTGATCGCAAACGGCCTCAGTGAACCCGAGGCTCACCGCAAGATGCAGAAGCTGGCAATGGACAAGCGCAAATCACTGAAACAGGTTGCCGAAGCGATTCTGCTTACTGCCGACTGAAGGCGCAAATGGACTGACGATGCATTCAGCAGAGGAGCAACAAAATAAACTGCTTCAGGCGCAGATCGATATTGGCCGCAAGCTGGCGTCGAGCACCGAACAGGATGAACTGCTGACGCAGATCCTGCGTCTGTCGAGAAATATTTTCGGATTTGAAAACGCGATCATCAGGCTGCTTGAAAAAGAGACTGGCGAACTCGTAACCGCAGCATCTTTCGGTTATCCGGAAGATGCAGAAAAGGTGCGTATTGTCCCTGGAGAAGGGATTATGGGACAGGTCGCGCTGACTGGAAAACCGCTCCTGGTGGCCGATGTCGAAACCGAACCCGGGTACATCGGCGGCATCCGCGGCGCCCGCAGCGAACTGGCCGTGCCGCTGATCGCCAATGGACAGGTGATCGGTGTTTACAACGTCGAAAGCTGCCGGCCTCACGCCTTTGCCCGGTCTGATATCGCCCCGCTCCTTTCTCTTGCCGGGCTCGCCGCCATCGCCATCGAAAATTCGCACCTTTATCGAGAGCTTCACGCCGCGAGCAGCAGGAATCGCGAACTCGACCAGCTCAACCGACAGATCCTGCAGAGCGCCAGCCTGGGAATCTACAGCCTCGACATGAAGCTGCGGATCACCTCCTGGAACCCGCGCATGGAAGAATTCAGCGGGGTCAAAGCCGCGGAAGCGCTCGGCTGCAAACTGCTCATACTCTTCCCCCATCTGAGAAAAGAAGGTTTCGAGGAGGCGTTGCGGCAGGTGCTTGACGGTGGTCAACCCGGAAGGTTGAAGCTGGCTCACCGCAACCTGCGGGGTGAGCTGCGATTTCAGAAGCGTCGGCTTGCTCCGTTGCGGGATGGACGGATGATAACCGGCATCCTGGTGATGGTCGAAGACATCACTGATTTTCAGCGCCTGCTCGATCAGACCATCCAGACTGAGAAGCTGGCCGAAGTCGGCCGCCTGTCGGCGGGCATCGCTCACGAGGTCAACAATCCCCTGGCCGTCATCAGCTACGCGACCCAGCTGCTGCAGAGGGAGCAGGGCCAGAATAGTGAGCAACTGGAGCTGCTGAAAAGAATCGGCGACGAGGTCGAGCGCCTCAAGACCCTGACCGGGGGGCTGCTCTCCTTCTCCCGCAGCGGTGAGACCGTGCTTCGGCCCCTCGATCTGCACCAGGTCCTGCAGGACGTTCTGCTGCTGGTGTGCTACGAACTCGGCCGCAAGACGATCGAACTGCGCGAAAATCATGACGACATGCCGCTCGTGATGGGTGATTCAAACAAACTCAAGCAGGTCTTCATCAACCTCGTCATGAACGCCACCCAGGCCATGGGGCGGGGGGGACGCCTGACAATAACCACCGGAACGACAACGGACGGAGATGCCAGGGTTGTCATCGCCGACAATGGACCGGGGATTCCCGATGAACTCAAGGCGAAGATCTTTGAGCCCTTCTTCACGACCAAGCAGGAGGGGGAGGGAACCGGCCTCGGCCTCTACCTGTGCAGCAACATCCTCGCCGAGCATAACGCCGGGCTGGCGCTCGATACAGCCGCCGAAGGAGGGGCTGAATTTTCTATTATTTTCCCCGGAATGAGCGGCGGCAGGAGTTATCACAAACACTCGGCAGGGATCTGTAAATGATTAAAACAGGCAAAAGGTTTCGCTTTTGTAAAGTGTCCATGCCTGGCATACCTGGCGCTGGACCCCGCCTTCAGGACCAACCAAAAAAATGAGGTTACTGCCGAACAACCTTGTTTCGGCTCCAGCCGGAAGAAAGGGGCAACGGCGCCCGTCCTCCACACCAACTGCGACCGGAGCGGGGTCTGGCAAATGCAACTCTGGAAAGGAGACGACCCATGAAAAGGATTGAATGCATCATCAAACCGTTCAAGCTGGACGACGTCAAGGGGGCGCTGACAAATCTGGGGATTTCCGGCATGACCGTCAGTGAGGTCAGGGGCTTCGGCCGCCAGAAAGGCCACACTGAACTCTACCGCGGAGCCGAGTACCAGATCGACTTCATCCCCAAGGTGAAGATAGACCTGGTGATACCAGCCGACCAGGTTGACGAGATCATCGAAGCCGTGCGGAGGGAAGCCTGCACCGGCCGTATCGGCGACGGCAAAATTTTTGTCTCCGACATCGACCAGGCCATCCGCATTCGTACCGGTGAGACGGGTCTTGACTCTCTCTAGGAGGCTGTCGGACTATCCATGAACTGGCTGCAAATCCGCGCGTTCGGCCCATATCCCAGCTCCATTTTGCCCCATAGCCACTGCTATGAGGCTGCAATTGAGCCGAAATCTGGGCTCAAACGCTCGAATTTTCGCTTCAGCCTGTATAGTCCGACAGCCTCCTAGACATCACGTATTGACCTGTCCTCCTCACGTCTTAAGAATCCAGGAACAATATCGATAGACCTTGCCTCATACAGACTCTGCCGAATCCCCGGAAGGAAGCGTCATCATTTTTTTCATGAACGATCACCTGATCAATCGCTGCAACCTGCCTCCCCGGACGATCGCCTCGTGTCACTTCAACACCTACCCGCAGGCGCTCAAGATTCAGGGCGTGTACGCAGCCAACCGGCTGCTCTTTGAGCTTCTACGCAAACAGCAAACGGCCGAGGAGCGCGGAATTCAGTTCCACGACTACATGGATGTCAAGTTCCAACTCCACCAGTGGCAACGGGAGGACTCGAAAAACAGCCGCAAGAGTCTCAAGAACAGCTATCTGCGCTTTCTGCGCGGTTGGCTGTTTGACAGCAACTCCATCGAGGGCGCGGTACTCAAGGGCTGGGTCGAATCGCGCTTCGGGCTGGTTCCGACTTTCCACCACCGGCCGATCCGCAACTTCGAGGACGTGGCCTACCAGCGCTTCACCTTTGACCGCATGAAGGGCGCGGAACGAACCAGCGCCATCTTCTCCCAGCTGGATCTGCTCTATGAATTCGTTCAGCAGGAACTGCCGCATCACTACCCGGGGCGAACCCACCTGCGCCTTTACCGGGGCATAAACGACCTCGAAGAGCACCTGATTCTTGAACAGTACGACCGAAAACACTGCCTGCTGCGCCTCAACAACCTCAACTCCTTCACCGATGATTTCGAACACGCCTGGGAGTTCGGATCCAGGGTGCTGCAGACCGAAGTCCCCCTGGTGAAGATCGTCTTCGCCGGCGGGTTGCTGCCGCGCTCACTGTTCAGGGGAGAGGGCGAACTGCTGGTGATCGGCGGGGAGTACGAGGTTGAGGTCCTGACAGGTGGCTGAGAGACTGATCGAACGCGCCCGCGCCTGCTTTCTCGGGCTTGCCCTCGGCGACGCCCTGGGGGCAACGACCGAGTTCATGACCCCGGTCGAAATCCGGATGAAGTTCAAGGTCCACCACAAGATCCGCGGCGGGGGCTGGCTTGGCCTGAAACCGGGGCAGGTGACTGACGACACCGAGATGTCGCTGGCACTGGCGCGCGCCCTGCTCGAACGGGGGGACTGGAACCTGCAGGCCGTCGCCGAGCAATTTCTCGCCTGGATGCGCGCCAAGCCGGTGGATATCGGCGCAACCGTGCGCAGGGGAATCAACCGCTATCGACGCAGCGGAGAACTGCAGACTCCCTACAATGACTGGGACGCCGGAAACGGCGCGGTGATGCGCATGGCCCCGGTCGCGATCATCACCCTGGGAGATGACGAGGCACTGGTCCGCTGCGCCCTGGAGCAGGCCCGGTTGACCCATAACCATCCCCTCTCGGATGCCGGCTGTCTGTACGTCGGACGCATGGTGCAGGCCTCACTCCTCGGGGCTGACCGCTTCCGTCTCCACCAGCTGACCCGGGGGCTGGTTGCGAAACATCCCATTTTCCGCTTCAACAATTACCATGGCCACGCCTCCGGCTATGTGGTCGAAACCCTGCAGACCGTTTTTCATTACCTCTTTACCACCGGCAGTTTCGAGGAGTGCCTCATCGGCGTGGTCAACCAGGGGGGCGACACCGACACCACCGGGGCCATCGCGGGGATGATTGCCGGGGCCTTTTACGGTCTCGGGGCCCTGCCGGCAGCCTGGTTGAGGCGGCTGGACCGGAAGGTGCGGGAGGAGGTCGAGGACGCTGCGGAGCGCCTGGTACGACTTTCGCCGGCCGGAAAAAGGCTTGGCATCAAACCTGAAAGTCATACGACCGCGACGAGCTCTACGAGATGATCCCGATGTTCGAGGCGGTTGCCGCCCGGATGGTCATGTTGCCGGGATAGATTTACAAGGGGCGCGCGAGTGTTAACCTTGAACACAACACATTCGTTTGCCTTGTGAAAGGAGCACGCCATGACTTACGGAACGGGACGGACCTACAAAAAGGTCGAAATAATCGGCACCTCCAGCGCCGGACTCGAAGCCGCTGTTCAGCAGGCGGTTGATCGCGCCCAGCAATCGTTGGACAAGCTCTCCTGGTTTGAGGTTCTCGACATCCGCGGCCACATCGGCAACGATGGCAAGATTGACGAATATCAGGCTGTCATCAAGGTCGCTTTCGAACTGAAATAGTCTCCTGAATCAGTGAGTTACTACTGGATGGAGAGTGCAAGCGCTTGGCCTGAATGAGATTTTCACCTAGCGAGCTTGTCGGACTTTGCGTGAAAAAAGATTTTTACACCCCAACCACCATGGACGGTGAGAAGCATGAAAGGGAATGAAATCGGCAAAATTGTCATCAATGCAGCCTGCAAAGTACACACGGCGCCAGGTCCCGGGTTGTTTGAGTCGGTCTATGAATCTGTTCTGGCTTATGAATTGAAAGGAAGAGTATCAGAACAGTCCTGAATCCCCCGGACACATAAAGGAAGGGGGGGAAGGCCAACCTGGCCGAACGTTACAAAATTTATAGTTCCTTGAGTTTGTAACTGCGCGACTCGTATCCATATGCCATCAGGGCATGACTTAGTAGTGTATTTTTCATTGGTTACTGGACACGAAACAATTCAGTTGTATACTCCTCAAGGTAATCTTTCGTATATATGGGCACTTTCACAGGCGTCTCAATACCAGCGTCTCATTCCTGGAGCCACGGATGTCAGAAGCTATGGTCCCAAAAACCATTCTGCTATTGTGCCGTTCCAGGAACCAGGATCTTCTGGTTGCCGCCTACAACCAGCTGGTACGCCGCAACCTGCTTCCTTTCGGGATCAATGTGGAGGTCAACCCGAGTTCCGAACGGATTGAAACTCTTCGGACCACCACCCAGTGCCTGATTTTCTTTGAACTGCGGCCAGAAAGACCTGACGAAAGCACACTGCAACTCGCCTCAATTCGCAAAAAATTTTCCAATGCAGGGCATCAAATTGTTCTTCTGGCCAGCAGTCAATTCGACTACCTGAGTCTGGCCCTGCAGTTCGACATAGGCAACATTCTTCTCGACAATCTATTTGATATCCACGTTATCGCAGCGCTGACCAAGAAACTGTTGACGGATGATTTTTTTGGATTTTCAGCGTTTTTCCCCAATGGGTACCCTGTTTTTGATCGAAAATATGAAATTAAAGGTGACGTAAAAATTTCTCGCCTCGAAGAAACCTTCTTTCAGGACTTCATCGACACGCTTGAGGAAGAACAAAGGCACAATTTTTCTTTCTACATTACAGAGCTTGCAGTCAATGCACTGGCCTACGGGGTTTACGGCATCACTGCTGAAGAGCGGGACCAGGAAGGGACAGCCCTGCCACCGGTCATTCAGGTTCCCGACCGGGAGGCCATCCATGTCCATATTGTCAGGGATTTCGAGAAATACGGGATTTCCGTCATTGACCAGAAAGGCACCCTTCGCTCCTCACGGATTTTAAAGAAAATCCGGAGACACTCATCCTTCATTCCAGGGGAACTCCCCCCCGGGATTGAAGACACCTCCGGTCGCGGGTTGTTTTTATTGTCTCAGCAGACGCGTCTCGTCGTGAACATTCTGCTCAACCAAAAGACGGAAGTGATCTTGATGCATTTTTTTGACGAAAAGAAAAACAAATATCAGAATCTGATTATCAACGAAAAACATCCTTGACGGGTGGAAATAGATCCCCTTACCCGCAGCAATTCAGTACCGTATGTCACTTCTCCAAAAGATGAACTTGTTAGCTAAATTCAGTTATCCGACCTCCATCAACCATTGTTCTGCTTCTTCTATCGTTCTAAACACCATATTTTGTGATGTTCTATTTGTATACG
This sequence comes from Geothermobacter hydrogeniphilus, assembly GCF_002093115.1. NCBI lineage: Bacteria > Pseudomonadati > Thermodesulfobacteriota > Desulfuromonadia > Desulfuromonadales > Geothermobacteraceae > Geothermobacter > Geothermobacter hydrogeniphilus. The sequence goes on from NZ_NAAD01000014.1 coordinate 86,594, forward strand.
ATTGGAACATACGAGACAGTCCATAATCCAAATCGTCTTTAACAACAATGGCCACATTAACTTCACTCACCGTTGATGATAATTTGCAGGATTTGGTCGCAATACTCATTATATCCTCCGACTTTAATTCAGAAAAATCTGCGTTTCTCAGATCCCACAACCTGCACATTCCATTTTTGTATTTATCACAATTTATTGTCGACTCTAATGCCTCTAAAACAATATCTTTATTCAACGTACCAGTAAGGACAATGTAAGCTATGTTATTTTTTTCATCAAACCACAAATCCATATTTTGCCCTCTTTTGGTCATGGTTCAACTATTATCAAGCTCACAAACTAGAAATACGTACATTTATAAAAATGTTACAAAGATATTTTTATCTTTATTTTTCACAGGCGACAATGATGCTTTTGGATATAGCCAGATATTAAATACCAATACTACCTTTAACAATTTCAATCATCTCTCTCCGCATACCTCCCCCATCCTTATTCTTGCCACCAACATCCTCCCAATGATTTTCCCTTTATTTCGGTCAACCAGGGGCGATTTTTTAGTAAAATCGTTCGCAACACCGTCGAGAAGACCCCGAATGAGATGCTCGACGCCGAAGCCGATCGCCTGGCAACACCGAGAAATACCAGCGTCATGAAGCCCGAACCGGACACTATCAGCCCTGCATTTACCGCACCCTCTGCCACTCATTTGCCCACCCAGTGCTCAATTGCTGAGCAGATTGACGAACCCAAAATCCGCGCAACCCTGTCGGCATTGTGCCGGCAAACCGATAAACAGGCTCTTTGCACGATTTTTTTCGACGTTGGCACGGCTCGTGGATGTGTCGACCAGTGAATAACGACTCCTTCAGGAATGAAGGTGCCAACCATGGCGCTACAGAGTTGTTGCGCCCCAAAAACCAAATAAGTGATTTGGTTAAACAGGCAATGAAGCCCGTTTTGATCTCTTGAGATCTGGACGGGCTTTTCTCTTTTTGGCGCACCGCATCGCGCCCCAGGCATTGAAGCCCGTCATCCGCTGACCTTCTTCAGCAGAGACGGGCTTTTTTGTACGCAAGAAAAGGCTTGAATCGCAGCAGGCAGACCACATCAACGGAGATGCCGCCGTGATCTGCTGTGCAGAAGGCCTTAACCAAGGTGGCGGATGAGCCGCTGAAATCCACAAGGAGACAGAACCATGACTGAGAAGAAAATGCGTCAGATCGCGATCTACGGCAAAGGCGGCATCGGTAAATCAACCACCACCCAGAACACCGTGGCGGGCCTGGCGGCGCTGGGCAGGAAGGTCATGATCATCGGCTGCGACCCCAAGGCTGACTCGACCCGCCTGATCCTGCATGCCAAGGCACAGAATACGGTCATGGACAAGGTTCGTGAGCTCGGCACCGTTGAAGACCTGGAGTTGAATGATGTGCTTAAGAAGGGCTACGGCGATGTTATGTGTGTTGAATCTGGCGGCCCGGAACCGGGCGTTGGTTGCGCGGGGCGCGGCGTTATTACCGCCATCAACTTTTTAGAGGAAGAAGGCGCTTACACCCCTGACCTCGACTATGTCTTTTACGACGTTCTCGGCGACGTAGTCTGTGGCGGGTTCGCCATGCCTATTCGCGAGAACAAGGCACAGGAAATTTACATCGTCGTCTCCGGCGAGATGATGGCCATGTACGCCGCCAACAATATTTGCAAAGGGATCGTCAAGTATGCCGCCAACGGCAGCGTACGCCTGGCCGGTCTGATCTGCAACAGCCGTAACACCGACCGTGAAGCCGATCTTATCGAGGCCCTGGCCAAGCGACTCGGCACCCAGATGATCCACTTCGTGCCGCGCGACAACCAGGTGCAGCGTGCCGAACTGCGCCGTATGACCGTCATCGAATACTCCCCCGAGCACACGCAGGCCGATGAGTACCGCCAGCTGGCACAGAAGATCGCCGACAACAAAATGTTCGTCATCCCCACCCCGCTGGAAATGGACGAACTCGAAGATCTGCTGATGGAGTTCGGCATCATGGAAGCCGAGGACGAGTCGATTATCGGCAAGGCGGAAAACGCTTAGGCGGCGGACGATTTCTTCTCGACTCGGCGTGCTTCGGGGGAATCGCACACGCGACGCAGCGTCCCCGGCGCGCCTTGATTCGGAAAGAACTTGTCCGCCTGGGCATGTGCCAAGTTCGATAAAAGATCCGGGTTTTGTCCAGTGCCCAGTGCCTGATGCCCAGAGCCCGATGCGACAAAGGAGCATCCATGTCAGAACGTAAGCCCATCAAGGGCATGAGCAAAGCAAGAACCGAGAAGCTGATCAAGAAAACCCTGGCCGAAATGCCGGAGAAGGCGGCCAAGAAGCGTGCCCCGCACTTTGTTGCCAATGAACCGAGTGCTTCGACCTGCGCCGTCAGGTCGAACAAGAAGGTCGTTCCCGGGGTCATGAGTCAGCGTGGCTGCGCCTATGCCGGTGCCAAGGGGGTGGTCTGGGGACCGATCCGCGACGTGGTGCATGTCAGTCACGGCCCGGTCGGCTGCGGCATGTACAGCTGGGGGACGCGGCGCAACCTGATGCAGGGCAAGCCGGGAGTCACCTCCTTCCCCTACAACTTCACTTCCGATTTCCAGGAGCGCGATATTGTCTACGGCGGCGACAAAAAACTGATGAAGCTGCTGCGCGAGGCCAACGAGCTCTTCCCGCTCAACAAGGGGTTGTCGGTGCTCTCCGAATGTCCGGTCGGCCTGATCGGTGACGACATCAATGCCGTTGCCAGGGAGATGGAGAAGGAGTTCGGAAAACTGGTCATCCCCTGCAACTGTGAGGGCTTCCGCGGGGTTTCCCAGTCGCTGGGGCACCACATTTCCAATGACTCGATTCGTGACTTCGTCATCGGCAAACACAAGTACGACGAGGAGCCCGGCCCTTATGACGTGGCACTGATCGGCGACTACAACATCGGCGGCGACGTCTGGGCGGCCAAGCCGATCCTTGAAGAGATAGGCCTCAATATCAAGAGCGTCTGGACCGGCGACGGCGAGATCGAGAAGATCGCCGCTACCAACAGCGTCAAACTCAACCTGATCCACTGCTACCGCTCGATGAACTACATGTGCAAGGTGATGGAGGAGAAATGGAACATCCCCTGGCTGGAGTACAACTTCTTCGGCCCGACCAAGATCGAGTCCAGCCTGCGCGCCATTGGCGAGCTGTTTGACGACAAGATCAAAAAAAACGTCGAGAAAGTGATCAGGAAATACCGCAAAGAGATGGACGAGGTGATCGCCAGGTACAAACCACGCCTCGAAGGCAAAACCGCGATGCTCTTCGTCGGCGGGCTGCGCCCGCGCCACACCATCGGCGCCTACGAGGATCTCGGCATCCAGATCACGGGTGCCGGCTACGAATTCGCTCACCAGGACGACTATGACCGCACCGGCCCGGAAATGGCCAGGGACACGATCATTTACGATGATGTCTCTGAGTTCGAGCTGGAGAAGTTCGTCGACGAGTTCAAGCCCGACCTGATCGGCAGCGGAATCAAGGAGAAGTATGTCTTCCAGAAAGCCGGCATCCCTTTCCGCCAGATGCATAGCTGGGACTACTCGGGCCCCTATCACGGCTACGAAGGATTCAAGATCTTTGCCCGCGATATCGACATGGCGATCAACTCGCCGACCTGGGACCTGGTGAAAAGTCCGTTTTAAGCAAAAGCATTCTCACGCGGAGTTCGCAGAGTCCGCAAAGTCTTAAACCAGGGCAAATCATTCAGGTTTTCTTGAGCACTTGACGGACTTATGTGAGCAAAGCGAACGGGCACGAGACCGATTTTAAAGGAGATACCCCATGAATGCAGAAGCAGCAGTTGCAAAACCGATGACCACCCACAGCCCCGAGGAGATCGAGCGGGTCGCGGAGTGGATCAATACCGAAGAATACAAGGAGAAGAATTTCGCCCGTGAAGCGCTGGTGGTCAACCCGGCGCACATGTGCCAGCCGCTCGGCGCGCAGATGGTCGCCCATGGCTTTGAGAAGACCATGCCTTTTATTCATGGTTCCCAGGGCTGCGTCTCCTACTTCCGTTCCACCTTCACCCGCCACTTCCGCGAGCCGGCGTCGGCCGCGGCCGACGCCATGACCGAGGACGGCGCGGTGTTCGGCGGCCAGGCCAACTTCTTCGAGGGGGTCGAGAACACCATTGCCCTTTACAAGCCGAAAATGCTGGCGATCTACACCACCTGCATGCCCGAAGTCATCGGCGATGACCTTAACGCCTACGTCAAGAACGCCCGCGCCAGGGATTTGATCCCCGAGGGATTGCCGACCCCGTACGCCAACACACCCAGTTTCAACGGCAGTCATATCCATGGCTACGATGCCATGCTCAAAAACATCCTGCAGTACCTGACCGAGGGCAAAAAAGTCGCGGGCAAATGCACCGGAAAGCTGAACCTCATCCCCGGCTTCGACGGCAACACCGCCAACCTGCGCGAGTACAAACGCTACTGCGAGCTGATGGAGATTCCCTGCACCATGCTGGCCGACATCAGCGAGACCTTCGACTCGGTCTGTGACGGCACCTATCGTCCCTACCCAGGGGGGACGAAACTGGAAGACACCGCCGAATCGATCAACGGCAAGGCAACGATCTCGCTGCAGAAGTATTCGACCAGCACGACGATGAAGTTCATCAGCGCCGAGTTCGCGGGCGAGAGTCTGACGATGCCGATGCCCTTCGGCATCAAGGCGACCGACGCCTTCCTGCTGAAACTTTCCGAACTGTTCGACAAGCCGGTTCCGGAGGCACTCAAGGCCGAGCGCGGCCGCGCCGTCGATGCCATCACCGATGGGCACCAGTACATCCACGGCAAGAAGTTCGCCGTCGTCGGAGATCCCGATTACCTGCTCGGCATCGTCACCTTCCTGCTCGAAACGGGTGCGATTCCGAAACACATTGTCTGCTCGCGAGCGACCAAGAAATTTCAGCAGGAGATACAGGCGCTGCTTGACTCTTCCCCCTTCGGCGAGGGCTGCGGCATCTACATCAACAAGGACCTCTGGCACCTGCGCAGCCTGCTGATGACCGATCCCTGCGACGCGATCATCGGCGACACTCACGCCAAGTGGGCGGCACGGGACGCCAAGATTCCGCTGTTCCGCGTCGGCATGCCGATCCTCGATCGCATCAACCTGCACCGCACCCCGATCATCGGCTACAACGGCGCGATCAACCTGCTGACGCAAATTGCCAACAAGTTCCTCGATATCAAGGATGAGACATGTGAGGACCCGTGGTTCGAAATGATGCGCTGAGGCCCAAGGCCTCAGCCAGGAGTCTACATGGCCAGGAACCGCAGACTGAACCTGGTCCGTAGCAAGACAAGGCCAGGAGAATTTATGAAAGTCGCATTCGCCAGTACCGACAAAGTCCATATCAACGAACACTTCGGCAAGGCAAAGGAATTCTATCTCTGGGAGATCGGGCCCGACGCCGCCGAGTTTACCGGCATCCTGCAGGTCGACGAGGGGGACGGGGATGCAGATGACCGCATCGAAGCACGCAGCGCGGCTCTGGCCGATTGCGCCCTGGTCTACGTCGGCCAGATCGGCGGCCCGGCAGCGGCGCGGCTGGTGGCAAAGAAGATTCATCCCCTGAAGAGCAAGACCGCCGAGCCGATTACGGAAGTGGTGACCAGGCTGCAGGAAGTGCTACGGGGGAGTCCGCCGCCATGGCTGCGCAAGGCGATGATGAAAAATGCAGGGGCGGCCAAGGGCTAAGGGCTCAATGGTCAAAGGAAAACAAACCCGGCAAGGAGTTGATCGGTTTTTACCCTTAGCCCTAAGCCCTTAGCCGATTTAAGGAGTTAACCATGGCATTTCTGACCGCAACGACCAAGGGGGGAGCCTCCTGGACCCCGGCTTTCATCGAAGAGATCGACCACGAGAAGTGCATCGGCTGCGGCCGCTGCTTCAAGGCCTGCGCGCGCAAGGTACTCGGACCGGAAGACCTGGTCGACGAAGAGAGTGATTCGATCCGCATGGTGATGAGCGTGGTCAACGGGGACAACTGCAGCGGCTGCGCCGCCTGCGCCTCGACCTGCCCCAAGGGCTGCTTCACCCTCAAACCGCTGGAAGCATAAAAATTTCAAAGGAGTTTTGTCATGCTCATCGCAGTTGCATCGAAAAGCGGTACCGTGGTCGACCAGCACTTCGGCCATGCAGAACGTTTCCTGATCTACGATTACGGTGGCGGCAACCCCGCGCCGGTAAAAGAGGTTCAAGTTGATAAATACTGCTCCCATGATCCGAATCACCCGTTTCGCCATCCGCAGTTCAACACCATCGTCAGCGCGTTGCAAGGCTGCGAGGCAGTGGTGACAGCGATGATCGGCGAGTTGCCGAAACAGGAGCTGCAGAAGCTCGGGCTCACGCCGATTGTCACATCGGAACCCATTTCAGTCGCCTTGAAGGGGGCGCATGATGCGGTCTCTGGGTCGTTGTTGAAGACAGATGAATGATGCCATGGCCTATGGCTGGGTGGTGCAGCCCTCATGGAGTTGAAGCTCCCGATTTTTTAAGATCTTACGCAATACGGCACAAAGTGGTGCCGATGCTGAATTTGGCAATGACGCCCTGAAGAGAAATCTCTTCGGGGCTTATTTTTAACCCAGAAAAGGAGCAGGGCTCATGGCTAGCGGTTGCCCGATGATGCAAGCAAAAACCGAACACCCCTGTTTTGGCGGCGACCACGGCAAGGCGGGACGCATTCACCTGCCGGTCGCACCGGGCTGTAACATCAAGTGCGGTTTCTGTGAACGCAGGTTCGACTGCGCCAACGAGAGCCGCCCCGGCGTCACCAGCAGGATCCTCACTCCCGAGCAGGCCGTCGCGCGGGTGCGCCTGATCAGGCGTCACATGGCCATGCAGGGTGGCGTCCATCTCAAGGTGGTCGGCATCGCTGGCCCAGGCGATCCGCTGGCCAACCAGAAGACCTTTGAGACGTTCAGACTGGTGCGCGAGGCCTTCCCCGAGATGACCTTGTGCCTATCAACCAATGGGCTGCTCCTTGAAGAGAAGATGCCGCAGATTGTCGAGGCCGACATCCACAGCCTGACCATCACCATCAATGCCCTGACTCCGGCCACCGGCGCCAGGATCTACGAGTGGATCCGCCACGGCGGCCGGCACTATGGCGGCGAGACCGGCGCGGCGATCCTGCTCGAACGGCAGCTCTGCGGACTGGAGGCGGCAGCCGGAGCGGGACTGAGGATCAAGATCAACCACGTCTACATCCCCGGCATCAATGACCACGAGACCCTTGACCTGGCGGTGGAAGTGCGCAACCTCGGCGCGCAAGTGATGAATATCATGCCGGTGATCCCGGTTGGGCTGTTCAGGGATGTCGAGCCCCCCTCCGATGCGACCATGGAGATGGTACGCAACCAGGCCGAGCTGATCCTCTCGCAGGCGCGCCACTGCAAGCAGTGCCGGGCTGATGCTGCCGGTCTGGTCGGACAGGATATCGACGTGGAGAGGCTGGAAAAAAAACGGCTGGCCTACTGAAATCTCTGAATTATCCTTTTACTGAAAAGAGGAGAAGAGAATGACACCCGAACTGATTCCGTTTCTGGCCGTTTCAATCTTTGTCGTCGCGAGCCTGTACGCCGGTGTCGGTCATGGAGGAGCCTCAGGTTACCTGGCGATCATGGCGCTGTTCAGCCTGCAGCCTGAAACCCTGAAACCGACCGCGTTGATCCTCAACATCGTTGTCGCCGGTGTCGGAACCTACCTGTATTGCAGCGCCGGACAATTCTCCTGGCGGGCGTTCTGGCCGTTTGTCGTGACCTCGATTCCGGCCAGTTTCATGGGCGGCTATTTCAGCCTGCCGCCGGAATTCTACCGCCCGGCGCTCGGCATGGTGCTGTTTTTCGCCGCCTGGCGGTTGTTCGTGCGCAAGGATCGCAAGGACGACCTGGCAGCGCCGCCTGCCGTTTTTGTCGCAATGACGGTCGGTGCGGTCCTCGGTTTCGCGTCCGGGCTGATCGGGGTCGGCGGCGGAATTTTCCTCAGCCCGCTGATGATCCTGCTTGGATGGGCGCGGGTTCGCGAAGTGTCGGGCATCGCCGCCCTGTTCATCCTGGTGAACTCGGTATCGGGCCTGCTCGGACACCTGAGCAGTCTGCAGCACGTGCCGGACTACGCCCCCCTGCTGGCGGGTGTGGCGCTGCTGGGCGGAACCATCGGCGCGCTCTGCGGAAGCCGCCATCTGCCTGTAAGAACGATCCTCAAGGCGATGTCATTGATGCTGGTGATGGCAGGAGGGAAGATGTTCCTGATTTAAGCAGGCGGAGGAAAAAGAGGAAGAGGGAAAAGGATTGGCAGACCAAACGGCCAAGCCCCTGAATCCTTTTTATTCGTCGAAACAGAGGGAATAGTCACTGCAGTCGCCACAGACCGGCGACTTGCACATTACCCCGCCGTTCAGATCACAGACCTGCTTGAACAGGTAGCGTTTCCAACGCATGCCCTTGTCGTTGGCCGCCAGCAGAGACGGCAGGTGACGGCCGATGGCCGCGCTCAGCTGCGGACGCTCAAACAACCCCATGGCGATCCAGAGGTGCCCTGGATGCACAGCGCGGGCGACAAGAATATCGGCCAACCAGGCCGCAACCTCGGGGTCGGGGCTCATCGTAACGTGTTCCTGCAGTAGCTCACGAATCTCAGGGTTGATCTCCGGCAGCCGGGGGGCGCCGGCACTCCATGACTTCGCCTGCCACCCGCATGCGGGGAAGAAACGCCGCACCAGAAAATCGAATTCTTGTGCCGGGAGCCCCAAAGCCGCATGGATCGCGGCCGCTTCGCTGTCTGCAACCGCCAGCAGGCAGGCGAAGAGGTGCCTGTCCTCCACAGCACAGCCATTCGGGTTTGCACTGGCCATCAGGGTGCGATAGGTCGGGTTGTTCACATTGATTTTCGGACCATGCTCTTCTGTCGGATCATGCACTATCGCAACCCTCCTCCTGGCATGGACACTGCTGGCGGCCGCGCGCAAGGCCTTGACGGCCAGGTCGGCACAATAATCACGCTCCCTGGGCATGCCGCCGAGTTGTTGATCAATCACACGGGCCGACCAGCTTTCCAGTTCAGCGAGTGACAGTCCTTCACCCAGCTCCGCCGCGGCCGCGCAAGCCGCCATGGTATAGCCGCAGCCGAAGACCTGGTAACGGATCGTATCAACCCGCTCCCCAGCGCACTTCAACATGAAGCGCACCGCCAGCTTGCGCCCGGCCTCCCCTGCCCCCAGCCCGACCTCGCCAATCCCGTCCGGCTGCTCCAGCACCCCGGCATGGCTGTCATCAATCGCATATTTGAGAATGGTTTCGCTGTATCCGTACATTTCCAATTCCCTTTTCACCCCTGCGGCTCTGGGTGAGGCTTCCTCTCAGACGGTTTTTCCGCGCATTTCCTCTGCGACGTTGGCCGTCTCATAAAGAAAATACGCTCCCCCTTCATAGAGCAGATCGTTCTTCAGCGGGTTGCCGACCTCCTCCCAGTTGGGGAAGCCACGCAGCACCAGGCCCTTGCGCAGCCGGTGTGCCAGGGCCTTGCAATGGCAATTACCGACGATCAGGTCATACTCGTCAGCCGCCGCCTCGGCATCTTCCAGGTCACCGACGAGAACCCTTTTGGCCCATATTTTTTCCAGTTGCGGCGAATCGACACTCGAAACAGCCAGAGTCACCCGCCCGCCCGCATCATGAAGAATTCTACAGGTACCGGCCAGTTGGTCCGGCTCACCGACCACCAGAATACGGGTCTGGCCGAGGGAGAAATGGCTGTCGAGCATCGCATCCTGCAGGCGCTGACGCCAGCGTTCAACCTTGGGCGTGACACCATTGAAACCTGTTTCGGCCAGCAGCAGTTCGACCAGGCTGTCGCTCGCTTCCAGTCCCTGCAGGTGCGAAAAGTGGTGATGCCGCATACCCGCATTCTTCTGCAGCAGAACCTTGGCGCTTTCCCGCATAGATTCACCGACGCTGATCACCAGCCCGGCATTCCCCAGGGCCTTGATCTCCTCAACCGAAATACCGCCGCTCGAAAGCGCGGTCTGTTTTTCACCCAGGTGGCCGTCGAGGGAGGTCGACAGGTCGGGCAGGGCCAATACGTTGAAGCCGAAGCTCTCAATCAGCTCCTTGATTCTCTCGACCTCGATCGGCGTCAGGCTGACATGGGGCAACAACACCAGCTTGTTATCATTGACCGTCGCGGCCGGAGCGACCAGTTGTTCGATCAGGGCCTTGCAGGTCAATGCCCAGCCCGACTCGAAGCCGCCCTCGTAGTCGGGCGTATTGACATAGACCAGCGGGAAATCGGCTTTTGATGCGACCCCTCTGAGGTCATCCCCCCTGGTTTCGGGCAGGCCGGTGGTATGCAGGCCGATTAAACTCGGACTGGTCTTTTTACAGATATTTTTGACCGACTCGACAATGCTGTAGCCACCGCCATCAAGGACCGCCAGTGCGTCGGTCACCGCCGTGGTCTGAATCGCGATCGGTTCACAGAAGTGGCGGGTAAAGAAGACCTTGGTGAAGCTGGTGCAGCCCTGGGCCCCGTGCATCAGCGGCATACAGCGATCGACACCGGAAAACGCCAGGGTCGCACCCATCGGCTGACTCAGCTTGACAGGATTCACCTGCAGCGGCTTGTCTCTTTTGCGGGTTACTTCTGCCATGGTGCCCTCCGCGCGACCAGCTTGAAGACCGGGTTTTCGAGTGCGTTCTTCAGATCTTCGGCCAGGTTGAGCAGCCCGTCGTAGCCGCCGTAACTCTTCTTTTTCTCCTGGTTGACATCGGCGAAGGCAATCCCCTTCTTGATCGCGGTGTAGAGCGAGCGGCCTCCGGCCAACAGCAGGTGAGCACCCTTCTCATCGATCAGCCGGGCCTGCTCTACGCCGGGGTTCATCATCAACACCCCCTTCTCACCCAGGTATTCGCGAGCTCTGGCTCGATCATCCCCGGTCGCCTTCTTGACCGCCGTCGCCACCACCTCGAGCCCCAGGTCCTGCAGTGCCGCGGCGATCGACCAGGTCTTGTTGCCGCCGGTGTTGAGAACCGCTTTCTTGTCGGCGAAGACATCACGGTAGGGTTTGAGCCTCTCTTCGAGCCTGGCCTCCTCATAAGCAACCAGCTTTTTGGTGCGCGCGACCAGCCCTGGATCACCCAGCGCCCTAGCGATGGCCAACAGTCCCTTGCTCGTATCGCGCTTGCCGTAAAAGGAGAGGGAGATCGACGGGATGCCGTACTGCTCGTGCATCTTGCGCGTCAGCGATACCAGCGACTTGGCGCAGACGATGACGTTCAGCTTCGCGCGGTGGGCACAGCGGATATCCTTGATCCTCCCGTCACCGGAAAGGGTCGCAAGCACCCGGATGCCGAGTTTGTCGAGCAGGTGCCTGTACTGCCACATGTCGCCGGTAACGTTGTATTCGCCGATCAGGTTGATATCAAAAGGTGTGGTGGTCTCAGGCTCCAGGGTGCCGACAAGGTGCTGCAGCGCCGCTTCACCGCCGAGACGACTGCCGAGGTTCTTGCTGCCAACGAAGCCGGGCGCATGCACCGGCACCATCGGTATGCCATGCTTCTCTGCACCCTGCCTGCAGATGAAGTCGATGTCGTCGCCGATCATCGCGGTGACGCAGGTCGAATACACGAAGACCGCTGTGGGAGCATAATGCGCCATGATGTAGTCGATCGCTTTGACCAGTTTCTCTTCACCACTGAAAATCACGTCATTGAGGCTGACATCGGTGGTAAAACCCATCCGGGTCAGGTCGCGGCCCGGCCAGGTCGTTTTCGTTGCGCGGGTCTCCCAGGATGAACCGAGGCAGGTGATCGGCCCGTGGACCAGGTGCGCTGCGTCGGCGTAGGGAAAGAGGGATATCTGTGCCCCCTCGAAGGCACAGCCGCCGGTGGTCGCACCGGGCCTGGGCGCGTTGCAGGCCTGCTTCTTCGTTTTATTGTACTCGCAGGCGCTCTCATCGAGCAGGTCTTTGATTTTGGGTTTGGATGACACGATAAAGTCTCCACTGAGAAGTAGATTTCCATCGCGTCTTTGGGAAGGGTCTTGGGTGGCCACGCCACTGTGGCTATGCTTGTCTAGGAGTCTGTCGGACTATCCATAGACTGGCTGCAAATCCGTGCGTTCGGCCCATATCCCAGCTCCATTTTGCCCCATAGCCACTGCTATGAGGCTGCAATTGAGCCGAAATCTGTGCTCAAACGCCCGAATTTTCGCTTCAGCCTGTATAGTCCGACAGTCTCCTAGAGCATCAGCTATGCCAGGTCGGCAGGATGGTGTTTTCAACCTGTTGCGGCATGTTCCCGACGGATTCAGGTTATTGTGCAGGCAGTGGTCCGGTCGTCTGCATTATTTTTAGGCAATATCAACGCAGCAATTCACTCAAAAGCCACCGGGCCCGCAAGACATGAAGAAGGCACGCCTTTTGCGTACTGGAGGTAGAATCCATCCCGGCAGCGTCGCCGGAAATGTGGCAAAGTCGCCCCGCTCACCTGACCAAGGTGTGCGGGGCTTTTGCGTCTTAGCGGTAAATTTGTCCCTGAATCAGTGAGCTTATCACCGGCGAACCTATGGGTGCGCCTCAGATTTTTGAAAAGTCAGGCCAAGCACTGGCACTCTTCATCCGGCATAAACCCGCTGATTCAGGTTATCGAACGGGGTCGACATGAAAGCCGAATTCCATCCGGATATCATCATAGATGACACCACCCTGCGAGACGGGGAGCAGACTGCCGGGGTGGTCTTCTCGCGTGCGGAAAAACTGCAAATCGCGCGCACGCTGGATGAGATCGGTGTCGGTGAGCTTGAGTGCGGCATCCCGGCGATGGGCAAGGAAGAACAGGCTGATGTACGCGCCCTGGTTGATCTGGGATTGAACGCGCGGGTGATCACCTGGAACCGGGCGCTTAAGTCCGATATTCAGGCCTCGTTGGACACCGGCGTCAGCGCCGTCGATATCTCCCTGTCTGTCTCCGATATTCATATCGCCTTGAAACTGCGCAAGAATCGTGACTGGGTGGTGGAACAACTGAAAACAGCCATCGGCTTCGCCAAGGCGCATGATCTTTATGTCTCGGTCGGCGCCGAAGACGCCAGCCGTGCCGATCCGCAGTTCCTGGTCAAACTGCTGAAGATCGCCAAGGCAGAAGGGGCCGATCGCCTGCGTTACTGCGACACCTTGGGCGTACTTGATCCATTCACCACCTATGAACGAATTCGGTTCCTGCGCCAACGGGTCAATTTGCCGCTCGAGATCCATACCCACAATGACCTCGGCATGGCGACCGCCAACGCGATCGCCGGGTTGCGCGCTGGAGCCCGGATTGTCAATGTCACGGTCAACGGACTGGGAGAACGCGCCGGCAATGCGGCACTTGAAGAGGTGGTGATGGGACTTAAGCACATCTGTGGCATCGACTCCGGTATCGATGCCAGTCGTTTGGTCGAATTGTCAAAATTGGTCGGTGTTGCCAGCAACAGACCCGTGCCGGGCTGCAAGGCGGTGGTTGGGGAAAGGGTTTTTTTTCACGAGTCAGGTCTGCACACCGATGGAGTCCTCAAAAACCCGTGCAACTACGAAGGGTTCGACCCAGCCGAAGTTGGGCTCAAGCGGCGTCTTGTGTTGGGCAAACATAGTGGCCGAAAGGGTTTGGCGCACAATCTTGAAGAACTGGGCCTTGACCCTCGACGGTTTGACCTTGACCTGCTTCTTCAGCAAATCCGCCATCAGGTTCAGGTGCGTCAACATCCACTGGAGAATATTGAGCTGAAAAAGCTTTGTCTCGAGCAAGGTCAAGCGATAGAGGGATGAAGCAACTTTTGCGCGGAACAGGGAATAGATAAAGATTGGGGTGGGACAACGCGTTGTGAGGGGAGCAAATCAAAAAGCATCCCTCAAAGAGCAGTAAAAGACACGCACAAAATTTATTACCTGGCACCCATCTTGGCACCCGCAGAAAGAAATCTGCAGAAGTTACAAGAAAAAGGGTCAGCCAAAATCGGCTAACCCTTTGTTTTTTCTTGGTGGAGCTGAGCGGGCTCGAACCGCCGACCTACGCGTTGCGAACGCGTCGCTCTCCCAGCTGAGCTACAGCCCCGTAAAAGCGGTGCTACCTTAACCAAAGGCGGCGTCTTTGTCAACAGAGCCGGGACCGCCTCCGAGGCGGGGGAAAACGAAGAGAGCCGGCGGTCAACCGATCTTTTCCTGGCGTTCCTGTTCGGTCTTGCATTCAATACACAGGGTCGCCACCGGACGGGCTTTCAGACGTCCCTCGCCGATCTCCTCTCCGCAACTTTCGCAGAGCCCGAACTCACCATCCTCGATCCGCTCCAGGGCCTCGCGAATCTTGTTCGCCAGCTTGCGTTCACGATCGCGAATCCGCAGCTCGAAGTTGCGATCCGATTCCAGTGCAGCCCGGTCGGTCGGATCGGGGAAGTTTTCCTTTTCATCGGTCATTTCGGCCACGGTCCCGCCGGCGGCACGCTGGATATCGTCCAGCTGCCCCTGCAGGATCTGGCGGAATTCGTCCAGTTTCGCCTTCTCCATAAGACCTCCTCGGTGGACCCGGAACAAAACCTGAGTCAGAGAGACAAAAGTAAATGAAATCGCGGCTCAAGTCAATTGCCGGCTGCAAACTGGTGCCAGAGGATGTAGATCAGCGCCAGCACCCCAAACCAGAGCGGCAGCACCCCGGCCAGAGCCGAGGTCGGATGTTCAATCAGGCGGTTCGCCTCCGGACTGACCGCCTTTTCGGGCAGGTGCTCGGCAATCGCCTCGACCAGGTCGGCGAACTTTTCGTAGCTGTTGGAGATAATGACGAAGTCCTCGCCGGCACAGAGCGTGACAAAGGCCCGGCCGCGCACCGAAACCGCCTCAAAGGAGGTCAACTCATCCCAGCGAAAATACTTTTCACCCAACGGGCGGACCACCCGCACCCCTTCATCAGACAGATCAACCCGGCGTTTGAGGTTGGTCAGCAGCAGCAGAACGACCGGGATCAGGACCGCCACCAGGATGATCAGCTTGAGCAGCACCTCGCCGTTGACCAGGCTGACGCCGAGCAGAACCAGCAGCAGGAGGGCAACCAGCACCAGCGGCAGCAGCACCCCCTTGCTGATACGATAAGTTTGTTGTGCCATCAATCCTCCTCGCGGACCCAGGAACCGCTCTTGCCGCCGTGTTTTTCGATCAGCCGCACCCGGCCGATGACCATTCCCCTGTCGATGGCCTTGGACATGTCGTAGATGGTCAATCCGGCCACCGAAACCGCCGTCAGTGCCTCCATCTCGACCCCGGTCTGGCCACCGACCTTGACCGTGGCGCGGATCTCCACCCGACCCTCATCCGGATGGGAGTCAAACTCAAGGCCGACCGACGTCAGCAGCAACGGGTGGCAGAGGGGAATCAGGCCGCTGGTCTGCTTGGCAGCCATGATCCCGGCGGTGCGGGCGATGCCGAAGACATCCCCCTTCTCAATGCTCCGATCGAGGATCCGTCGCAGGGTCGCCGGCTGCATCCGCACCTCACCGGCGGCAATCGCCACCCGTTCGCTGACCGGCTTGCCGCCGACATCGACCATGATCGCCCGGCCTTCGTTGTCGAAATGGGTCAGTTTGTCGTTCATGGTGTTCTCCATTATCCAAGTCAGTAGTTTTCAAACCCAACCCGGCGGGGGCGCCCGCCAGCGCCTTCATTTTCTTTGCTCGCGCGAAAGAAAACGAAGCAAAAGAAACGCGCCCGACGAAGCCACCCTGCGGGTTCCTTCACTCCGGGGCCGTCCGGCGGGAGCCATGAAAACTCGGCTACGCCTCAGACATTCATGGCTCTGTTTCCGCCGCCCGTCCCCTCCGTTCAGTGGCTTCCACGGGAAGGGAACGGCAAAACCCCAAAACCACTCTTGCACAAACGGCTCAAGGCGGTCGAGACGTGCCCGGATGCAAGGCTTGCGAACGATGAGCCCGCAGGTGTAGCCAGAGGCTACATCGAGGAGCGAAGAACGAGCGTGACGCAGCAGACGGGTGCGTATCGGCCGCCATCACTCAAACAACTCATCCAGCATCTGCGCCACGCCTTTCACCCCCACCAGGCGCATTCCTTCCGGCCCTTCCAGATTCTTCAGATTCCCCGCCGGCAGAAAACAACGGTCGAAACCGAGCCGGGTCGCTTCCTTGACCCGCAGTTCGGGGCGGGAGACCGCCCGCACCTCCCCGGCCAGGCCGATCTCGCCGAAAACGATGGTGCGCGGCGGAATCGGCTTGTTGAGATGGCTCGACGCCAGGGCCGCGACCACGCCGAGATCAACCGCCGGCTCGTCCAGCCGCACCCCGCCGGCGACGTTGAGAAAAATGTCCTGGGCGAGCAGCGACAGGCCGACCTTCTTCTCCAGCACCGCACCGAGCAGGGCCACCCGGTTGTGATCGAAGCCGATGGTGGTCCGTCGCGGGGTGCCGTAGGTGCAGCTGGAAACCAGCGCCTGCAGTTCAACCAGGATCGGTCGGCTGCCCTCCACCGACGGCACCACGGCGCTGCCGGCCGCCCCCTCGGGGCGCTCGGCGAGGAACAGTTCGGAAGGATTGGTCACTTCGGCCAGGCCGGTTTCGCGCATCTCGAAGACGCCGATCTCGTTGGTTGAGCCGAAGCGATTCTTCACCGCCCGAAGAATCCGGTAGGGATGACCGGCGTCCCCCTCGAAGTAGAGTACCGTGTCGACCATGTGTTCAAGCATCCGCGGTCCGGCGATGGCGCCGTCCTTGGTGACATGGCCGACGATGAAGGTCGGAATGCCGTCTCCCTTGGCAACCTGCATCAGCCGCCCGGCGCATTCGCGCACCTGGCTGACGCTGCCGGGGGCCGACTCGAGGGCGGCAGTGAAGATGGTCTGGATCGAGTCGATGACCAGAAAGGCGGGACGGAGCTGCCGGGCCTGTTCGAGAATCGCCTCCAGCGAGGTTTCGGCCAGCAGCAGCAACTGCCCGGCGACCACCCCCAGCCGGCCGGCACGCAGCTTCACCTGGCGGGTCGACTCCTCGGCGGTGACGTAGAGGGCCGGGCCGAGATCCGCAAGTTTCCCCAGTGCCTGCAGCAACAGGGTTGATTTGCCGATGCCGGGATCGCCGCCGATCAGGGTCAGCGAGCCGGGCACCACCCCGCCGCCCAGTACCCGGTCAAACTCACCGATGCCGACCTGCAGGCGATCCTCCTCGCAGGCGCTGACCTCGCAGAGCCGTTGCGGCACACTCGCCGCCCCGGCGGCCGTTCCGCCGCGTCCACCGCGGGCCGGCTGCACGGTCTCTTCGACCAGACTGTTCCACTGCCCGCAGTCGGGGCAGCGGCCGAGCCATTTCGGACTCTGGTAACCGCACTGCTGGCAGGAAAAGATGGTTTTGACTTTCTTGACGGCCAAAAAAATTGCCTCTCGTCGGGATGGAGAGAACCCGGAAATGGGACATTGTAGGAACCGGGGCGGAGGGTGTCAACAAAACCCGCCGGTAGACACCCTAATCCACCGGCTGTTTTGTGGACCGAGGGTGGCGGGACGGGTGGTGATGCAAGGCGCCGTGCCGATTCGGGCGGAAACGTAGCCGAGCTACGTTGAGCACCGAATCGGTGAAGGCAACGAAGCAGATTCATCCGTAACGACAGCTGAATCCCGAAATTGCCGGTGGATTTGGGTGATAGTGGATTCCGGTTGAAGAAACAACTCTTCTTCCCTTATGATAGAAAAGTTAACTTGAATGGTTTTGTATATGCCCGCACTGCAGCTTAAATACGGTTCCGAAACCCTGTCCCTGGATCTGCCCGATGCGTCCCTGCTGCGCGCCGCCGACCCCGGCCCACCGGCGCCGCCGGAACAGCTGATCTCCCGGGCCCTCGATGCCCCGATCGATACCCTGCCGCTGGAGCGGATCGTCCGTCCCGGCGAATCGGTCACCATCGTCACCTCGGACATCACCCGCGCCACCGGCAGTGAACGCTACCTGCCGCTGCTGGTCGAACGCCTTAACCGAGCCGGGGTGATGGATGCCGATATCCGCATCGTCATCGCCCTGGGGATTCACCGCCGGCAGACCGAGGCCGAGCATCGGAAAATTCTCGGCCCGCTCTACGGCCGGATCGCGGTCGTCGACCACGACTGCGACGACCCACGGCAGCTGGTCGAGCTGGGTACGGTCGACGGCATCCCGGTCGCCGTCAACCGCACGGTGGCCGAGGCCGACCGGGTGATCGTCACCGGCACCATCGGCGTCCACTACTTCGCCGGCTTCGGCGGCGGGCGCAAGGGCCTGGTGCCGGGAGTGGCGGCACGCGCCACCTGCATGGCCACCCACTTCAAGGTCTTCAACCCGCCCGAAGTCGGCGGCAAGCATCCGCTGGCGGCCCCGGCGGTCCTCGACGGCAACCCGGTACACGCGGCAATCCTCAAAGCGGCCCGGCTGGTCGCACCCGATTTCCTGCTCAACACCGTCCTCACCCCGGACAAGCGCATCGCCGGGGTCTTCTGCGGCGAACTGGAGCAGGCCCATCTCGCCGGCTGCGATCTGGCCCGGCGGCTCTACACCGTACCGCTCGCCACAGCCGCCGACCTGGCGGTCATCTCCTGCGGCGGGGCGCCCAAGGACATCAACTTCATCCAGGCCCACAAGGCCCTCGATTACGGCGTGCGGGCGCTGCGTCCCGGCGGCACGGCGATCCTGCTGGCCGAATGCCCGGACGGCTTCGGTCATCCGACCTTTTTCGACTGGTTCCGCCATCAGGACCTGGACGCCTTCGAAACCGCCCTGCGCGCCGACTACCAGATCAACGGCCAGACCGCCCACGCCACCCTGGTCAAGGCCCGCCGCTACCGGGTCATCCTGGTCAGCCGTTTTTCTGCCGAACAGACCGCGGCCATGGGCATGGAGAAGGCCGAAACCCTTGACGCCGCGCTGCAAATGGCCTATCAAGGACTGCCTGAAAACCCGCGCACCCTGGTCATCCCCGACGGGGGGACGGTGCTGCCGGTTGTGCGGGAAAGCTGATTTTTTGAGCCACCAAGACACCAAGTTCACCAAGAAACCTTTTTAACGGAGAGACGCAGAGCAGGAGAGGACACAGAGCTCAATCTATCCATGATTTTAACCCTGAAAGATTTTCTCTCCATCTCTCCGCCTCTGCGTTAATACTAGGTTTTGACTTTCTTGGTGTCCTTGGTGTCCTTGGTGTCTTGGTGGCCCCAATAGAAAAAGGATCCCCATCCATGCTCGAGCAACGCATCATCCGCAATCTCCAGCAGACCCTCGGCAAAGAGCATGTCAGCACCGACAAGGCCGACCTGATCTGCTATTCCTACGACGCCACCCAGCAGCAGTTCCTGCCTGACGTGGTGATCTACCCGGCCACCGCCGAAGAGGTGGCGCTGGTGATGAAGCTGGCCAATGCCGAAAATATTCCGGTCTTCCCACGCGGCGCCGGCAGCGGCTTCACTGGTGGCTCGCTGCCGACCAGAGGCGGCATCGTCCTCTCCACCGAACGGATGAACCGGATTCTCGAGATTGACAGCGAGAACCTGGTGGCGACAGTGGAGCCGGGGGTGGTCACCGAGCAGTTCCAGAAGGCGGTGGAGAAGCTCGGCCTGTTCTATCCGCCCGACCCGGCCTCGCTGAAGTTCTCGACCCTCGGCGGCAATGTCGCCGAATGTGCCGGCGGGCCGCGCTGCGTCAAGTACGGCGTCACCAAGGACTTCATCATCGGCCTGGAGGTGGTCACCCCGACCGGGGACATCATCACCACCGGCGGGCCGACCATGAAGGGCGTGGTCGGTTACGATCTGACCAAGCTGATCTGCGGTTCGGAAGGAACCCTGGGCATCATCACCCGTATCGTTATCAAGCTGCTGCCGCTGCCCGAGGCGAAGAAGACCATGCTGGTGCTGTTCGACTCCATCGACGGTGCCGCCCGGGCGGTGTCGACCATCATCGGTCACAAGATCATCCCCACCACCCTCGAATTCATGGACGGCCGGACCCTCGACTGCGTCCGCCAGGCGACCGATCTCGAGGTACCGGAAGGCGCCCGCGCGGTGCTGATCATCGAGGTCGACGGCGACCGGGAATTTCTCGCCAAGCAGGTACAGAAGATCCAGCAGCTGATCCAGCCCCTCGGAGTGGTCGAGACCCGCACCGCCGAAACCCCGGAGGAGAGCGAGGCGCTGTGGCAGATCCGCCGCTCGGTGTCGGCCTCGCTGCGCAAGGTCAACCCGGACAAGTTCAACGAGGATATCTGCGTGCCGCGCTCGAAGGTGCCGGAGATGATCCGCAAGGTCGACGCCATCGCCGAGAAATACCAGATCCCGATCGTCAACTTCGGCCACGCCGGCGACGGCAACATCCACGTCAACGTGATGATCGACAAGAAGGTGCCGGGCGAGCTGGAACGGGCCCACAAGGCGATCGAGGAGGTCTTCAGGGGCGCCCTGGAACTGGGCGGCACCATGAGCGGCGAACACGGCGTCGGCATCGCCAAGGCCCCCTACATCCCCCTGGAGATCAGCGAAAAGGCCGCCGACTACATGAAGACCATCAAGAAGGCACTTGATCCGAACAACATTCTCAACCCGGGGAAAATCTTTCTGGACTGAAAACCTCTTTGGGCCACCAAGACACCAAGGACACCAAGAAAGTCAAAACCTGTATTTAACGCAGAGGCGGAGAGAGGGAGAGAAAACCTTTCAGGGTTAGAATCATTGAATTTAGCTCTGTGTCCTCTCCTGCTCTGCGTCTCTCCGTTAAAAAGGTTTCTTGGTGAACTTGGTGTCTTGGTGGCAGAATTGATCTCATGGCCAAACTGAAAAACCTCGAAGACTACCGCGAAGAAATCGAGCAGTGCGTCAAGTGCGGCGCCTGCCGGGCCCATTGCCCGGTGTTCGGCGCCGAGCGCCGTGAAGGGCGGGTGGCGCGCGGCAAGGTGGCGCTGTCGAAAGCAGTCCTTGACGGCGAGATCGGCCTGGAAGAGAAGGTCCTCGAAGATCTCTCCCAGTGCCTGCTGTGCGGCTCCTGCTGCGCGGGCTGCCCGAACAAGGTACCGACCGAGGAGATCGTCGCCGCCGCCCGGCGCAAGATCGCCGAACAGCGCGGACTCTCCAGCTTCGGCAAGGGGGTCGCGGCCATTCTCGGCAGGCCGAAGCTGATGAACACCCTGGCCAAAACCGGCGGTCGCTTCTCGGCGCTGCTGTTCAGGAAACTGCCGGAGAACAGCGGCCTGCGACTGCGTTTTCCCGCCCCCTACCTGGAGAGCGGCCGCACCCTGCCGCCGCTCACCGCCCGGCCGTTCCGCGAACGTTGCCCGGAACGGATTGAGGGCAAAGAAGGGATGCCGACCGTCGCCTTCTTCACCGGCTGCGGCATCAACTATATGTACCCCGAGATCGGCGAGGCCTTTCTGCGCGCGCTGAAGTTTCTCGGCGTCACCGTCATCATCCCGAAGGATCAGGCCTGCTGCGGCCTGCCGGCGGTTTCAGCCGGAGCCGGGACTGTCGTGGAACAACTGGCGGAACAGAACCTCGCCGCACTGACCCACGAGCCGGTCGACTATGTGCTGACCGCCTGCGCCTCCTGCAATGCCGGCATCGGCAAGATATACGCCGATCTCGGCGGCGACTACCAGCAACTGGCGGCGAAAACCCGCGATATCTTCGTCTTCCTGGTCGAGATGGGCCTACCGGAGAGACTCGCCGAACTGCCGAAAAAAGGCGGCGTCAGAACCCGGGTCACCTACCACGACCCCTGTCACCTGCGCACCCGCGGCATCACCAAAGAACCGCGGGCGATCCTGAAGAGCCTGCCGCAG
This sequence comes from Geothermobacter hydrogeniphilus, assembly GCF_002093115.1. NCBI lineage: Bacteria > Pseudomonadati > Thermodesulfobacteriota > Desulfuromonadia > Desulfuromonadales > Geothermobacteraceae > Geothermobacter > Geothermobacter hydrogeniphilus. Next base: position 108,496 of record NZ_NAAD01000014.1, read on the forward strand.
GTCGAGTTCGTCGAGATGGAGGATGCCGCCACCTGCTGCGGCCTCGGCGGCACCTACTCGGTCTACCACTATGAAAACAGCAAGAGGATCGGCGCGAAAAAAGCCGGACACATCGAAGAGAGCGGCGCCGAACTGGTCGCCACCGACTGCCCGGGCTGCATCATGCAGCTGCAGGATTCGATCAACCACGCCGGCGGCAGCCAACGGGCGGTGCATATCCTGGAGTTGCTGAACGAGGCGCTGCCAAAGGAGTAGGCCACCAAGACACCAAGGACACCAAAAAGGTCAAAAGCTGATTTAACGCAGAGGCGGAGAGGGGCAAAGATGGAGAGGAAAAGCCTTGGAGTTTAAAAATCTCAAGCCGAGCTTGACTTAACCCTGCATTCTCTCCTGCTCTGCGTCTCTTTCCTGAATCAGTGAGTTTCTGTTGGATGGAGAGTGCAAGTGCTTGGCCTGGATACGATTTTCAAAAATCTAAGGCGCACCCTCAGGTTCGCCGGTGATTTTTGGGAAGCGTAGGCAGGTCAATGACTTGTGCTATCCGCCGACGTGAAGCTCACTGATTCAGGTCTTTGTTAAATGGGGTTTCTTGGCGCTCTTGGCGCCCTGGCGGCCTCAACAAGTTTTTCATCAGCCCTGACGGCTAACCGCCGATCTGCCCCATGCGCCGTGTCCCGGTGCCGTCATGGGGATCTTCAAGGTGGTGGCGGTCCGGTTTGACATTGGCCGCTTTCCGGAAGATGGCGGCCAGTTCCTCATCGCCGGCACCGTCACGCATGGCGGCACGCAGGTCGATCTCCTGGTCGGAAAAGAGACAGGGACGGATCTTGCCGTCGGCGGTCACCCGCAGACGGTTGCACTGGTCGCAGAAGTGGCTGGAGACCGCCGGAATCACGCCCAGGCCACCGGGCGCGCCTTCATAACGATAGAGCCGCGCCGGTCCGGACGGTCCCCGACGGGGTTCCTCCACCAGCGGCGCAACCCGCCGCAGGGCGGCCATGATGCCCTCCACCGGAATCCGCTGTTCCGGCGTATAGTCGAGATCATCGCTGACCGGCATGAATTCAATGAAGCGGACAAACCAGGGATGTTCCAGGGTCAGCCGGGCAAAGGCCTCGATCTCATCGGCATTGACCCCGCCGATCGGCACCATGTTGATCTTCACCGGGCCCAGGCCCACCTTGTCCGCGGCCTCGATACCGGCCAGCACCCGCTCCAGCCCTTCGCGACGGGTGATCTGAAGGAACCGGCCGGCGTCCAGAGTGTCGAGGCTGACATTGACCCGGCTGAGACCGGCGTCCCTGAGGTCAGACGCCATCTCCGCCAGTTGCAGACCGTTGGTGGTCACGACCACCTCCGGCCGCTGCGGCAGGGACGCCAGCGTGCCGATAAAATCAACCACTCCCCTGCGCACCAGCGGCTCGCCGCCCGTTACCCGGATCTTGCGCACCCCCAGGTCACAGGCCACTTTGGCGATACGCAGCAGTTCCTCATAACGCAGCACCGCACCGTGACCGAGGGACGCGACCCCCTCTTCCGGCATGCAATAGCGACAACGCAGATTGCAGCGATCCGTAATGGACAACCTCAGGTAATTCAGCTGGCGACCGAAACGGTCGGAGAGACCGGACTTCATCTTGAATCGTCACTTTCTGTGAAGAATTGTCCCGCTCCGGCGGGGGAATACCTGCCGGCATTGTACTCCGATCCGGAGGGTCGTTGCCAACAAAACCACTGGAGATACATGGCAGGACCGCTTCCGATAAGTTATAATGTGGCACTCGGGCCCACCCCCGGGCAAGAAAAATCCTTCATTCCCCCTGCTGCGAGGTCCGCATGATGCGTCTGTTACTCCTGGTTCTCTCCCTCTCCCTGTTCATCCCCGCCCCGCCCGCCTGGAGCGGCGAACCGATCAACCTGAAACCCGGCCCTGACGGCGAACTGAGCGAACTCGGCGTGGCAATCACCGCCCTGCGTCTCACCGCGGAAGGCCACATGATCGATTTCCGCTTCCGGGTTCTCGACGCAGAAAAAGCAAAACCTCTTTTCACCAAGAAGAACAAGTTCTACCTGGTCGATGACAAGACCGGAAAAGCCCTGAAAGTGCCGGTCCCGGCCAAACTCGGCCCCATGCGCCCAAGCACCAAGAACCCGCCGCAGGTCGGAGTCGTCTACTGGATCTTTTTCGGCAATACCGGGCTGATCAGGTCGGGCAGCAAAGTCACCGTGGCTCTCGGTGACTACCGCGTTCAGGGTCTGACGATCGAATAGAGGAGGGGTACCCGGTGACCAGATTGTTTCTCCTCTGCGGCCTTGCCACCCTGTTTCTCTGCGGAAACCCGGTCACGGCCGCCGAACTGGGATCTCACCTGCTCTCCGTCCTGTCACGGGGAACGACCGGCAGCATCCCGGTCATTATCACCCTGAAACCGGAACCGGGACTGGAACAGGTCGCCCCCCTGGCCGCCGATATCCGCACCCGCAAGGGAGAACGCCGACGCCTGGCACGGATGCATCACCTCAGACAACTCAAACAGCGTACCGCCAAACACCGGCAACAGCTGCGCGACCTTCTGGCGGTCAACCAAATCAACAAGGTCAAGTCGCTCTGGCTGATCGACAGTGTCGCCGCCGAACTGCCGCCCAACCTGATTGACGAGGTGGCGGCGCAACCGGAGGTGCTGTCGGTGCGCTACGACCGACTGATCGATCCACCGGCATCACCGGCCCCGGCGGCGGCAACGGCCACCAGCAACCTGAACCTGATCAAGGCTCCGGATCTCTGGAATCTGGGGTTGACGGGACAAGGGGTGACCATTGCCCTGATGGACACCGGAGTGGATGTCAACCATCCCGACTTGCAGCCCAGCTACCGTGGCGGAACCAATAGTTGGTACAACGCCATTGCCGCAACAGATTGCCCCACCAGTGGGGTCAACAACTGTGACCTCTGCGATGCCGACACCAGCCAACCCTGCGACAGCACCGGCCACGGCACGGCCGTTGCGGGTGTTCTGGTCGGTGGCAGCAACAGCGGTCAGACCATCGGGGTCACCTCGGGGGCCCAATGGATCGCCACCAAGATTTTCAAATCAGACGACGCACAAAGTATCCTCCCCCAAACCCAGGAAAGCGCTATTCACCTTGCATTCCAGTGGCTCCTCGATCCTGACAACAACCCGGCAACAGACGACGCCCCTGATGTCCTCAACGCCTCCTGGGGGTTCAGTGCCGTTGACGGCTGCCTGCTGACCTTCGAGGCCGATGTTCAGGCCCTGCGCAATGCCGGAATTGCGGTTGTCTTCTCCGCCGGCAATGACGGCCCCGCCCAGGGATCGGATGTCAGTCCGGCCAACAATGCCAACAGCTACGCCGTCGGTTCAGTTGGAGCGATCGGAGACCCGACTCTGATCAGCGATTTCAGCAGCCGCGGCCCGTCAAGCTGCAACAGTGCTATCTTCCCCGATATTGTCGCCCCGGGGTTCAGTATCCTGACCGCCGATATCAGCCTGGCGGGGTCTGCAACCTATCTCACCGCCAGCGGCACCTCCTTCTCCGCCCCCCACATCACCGGCGTCATGGCCCTGCTGCGCGGCCAGGGCGGCTTCCCCGGCGCCAGCGTGAAGGAACTGGAAGACGCCCTGCGCCTCTCGGCCGCTGACCTCGGACCAGCCGGCCCCGACAACGATTACGGTTACGGACTGGTCGACGCCAAAGCCGCTTACGACCTGCTGCTGCCCCCGGCACCGGCCCTGCTCTCCCCGGCCGACCAGAGCAGCGGCCTGGCAACCGACATCACCCTGACCTGGAAGCAGCCTCTCGATGCTCTCGGCGCCGCCGTCAGCAACACCGTGCTGCTCGATACCGACCCGAATTTCAGCAGCCCGCGCAGCTTCCAGGTTACCGCCGCCCTGACAACGACCACCCCGGCAAGCTACGCCATGTTCGGCCTCAGCGCCCTGCTGCTGCCCCTCGGCCTGCGCAAAAAATATCGTGCCGCCCTGCTGCTCGGCGTCGCCCTGATCCTGTTCACCCTCCTCAGCGCCTGCGGCGGAGGCGGTTCATCAACTCCCGCACCCGACCCAACCCTGCGCAGCCTCGATGTCACCGGGCTGACGGCAGGGACGACCTATTACTGGAAGGTTGAAGCTCAGACACCGAGGGGAGGGCCGGTCAGTGACAGTGGTGTGTGGAGTTTCGGGGTGAAGTAGCCGCCCCTGAAAAAATGTAGTCGTCCCTGAAAATTCAGTTTCTGCTCCTCAGTAATCGCAAACCTGACGAGACGTAAACCATGTGTTCACACAACTCGACACACCTATCGGTCCGGTGGACAACTCGAACGGTCACAACAGCTTTTTCAGCCGTTCCAACTCTTTGAAAAGAAGCCAAAAGATAACACACAGCAGTTTTGTCAATTCACCGATATTCTCGGAACAGAATCCCAGTCAATTGCTTCATCAGCCACCAGCATATCAATAAATTCATTTTCGGCTAACCAACGATCAAATTTAGTAAATGCCCTTTGCAAACCTACATATGATTTAAATCGCCTGAACAATGGTAAATCCAGCACAGGCTGCTCTGGGTCAAAATCACGTGGGTGAAAATAAGACATCAGATAGTCTGATTTCGTCGTCAACTTCTGCACCGTACGGTAAGGAAGAAGTCTGTAATAACCTCCGCCAGAAAAAACTATCTGTTTACCCCATAACCGACCCAAACTAATGGGAAACTCTTTCAAAGTTCCACCACCACACTCGATAATAGCTGGCCGAGCCGAGCCGAAAGTAGCAAAACCACCATGCCCACGTGCAAGCGGAAAAATAGAACTGTCACGCTCGATCCCCAACTCAACCAAAGTTTCAAACGCCCATGGCATGCCCGGAATAATTGAAAATCCTGGAGCACGAAAGCTTTTTACTTTTTTACCTGTAATATCTTCCAGAGTACAGATAGATCGCCTGATGTCCTGGCAAAACTGTTCGGGCTTCTGCTGATAAACAAGCTGATGCGTATGAGTATGTGTGGCAATCTCAAACCCAGAGGCATCGATTTTCCTAATGACCTCAGGATATTTCTCTGCGACCCACCCCAAGCAGAAAAAGGTCGCACTGTGCCCATGAAGTTGAATGATCTCCAGCAGGCGATCAACATTACCATGAATACGTGACGTGAAGTTATCCCAATTTTCAACGTTTGCTGTTGCTGGGATATCCAGCAAATGGAACCAGTCTTCAATGTCACAGGTAAGGATATTCATTAATAAAAGCGCTTTCCAGATTTCAAAAAAGCTCGCACGTCTTTCCGATTAGGAAACGAATAATATGTCATTTCATCATCATTATTTTCAATCAAAGAATAATCATCGCCATCAATCAATTTAACCGCTTTTATGATCGCATCCATCCCGATTTTTTTGGTGTGGCGAATTAAGTCTTGCTGTGATCGATTATCGACTTGAATACGATCTTGAACTAGTATTGGACCACTATCTATACCTTCATCAACAAAGAATACCGATACCCCTGTTTCTTTCTCATCGTTTTTAAGAACCCAAAATGTCGGCATCAAACCTCGATATTTTGGTAGTAATGCTGTGTGCAGGTTCAAGCAGCCCTTAGGGGCTAGCTCAATGACAGACTTCTTAAACAGCTGATTACCTGCGATAGATATCAGCAGGTCAGGGTCATATGATTTTAGGATTTCAATCGACTCTGGATGATTAATTGAATGCGTAAGCTTAATGATTGACACTCCATGAAGCAATAAAACATTCCTTAATTTTTTTTTCGCAAAAAAACGATTTGCCAAAAATCGCACTGAATAATGAAGAAAAAACCCTGGGCCGAATATATATAATGTTTTCACAACCTTCCTAACAAACGACTCTCGTCTACCAAACGGAGAAGCATCGAACAAACAACATCCAACAACATTAGACTGATCTGGCAAATGGCGAAGCAGGTAATCTATATTTTCTGCAAGAAAAAATGGCTCATCCTGAGTTATGATTAGTATCCTCATAGAACACCCTTTCAATCAGTTCGGAATATTGGCGAACTATTAAATCCCAACGATATACCTCACGGATATTGCGCAAATTACCGTCAACACATAACCTACTCCTAACAAACAACTCTTTCTGGTCAGTCAATATTTCAGCAACTTGACGTGCAGATTGAAAATAAATCGCATTATCAAACAGAACTGATCGATTAAATACATTGTCATGGGCAACAATCAATGATTGAGATGCCATAGCCTCTAATAACGAGGGGTTAGTCCCACCAACAGAGTGCCCATGGAAATAGGCTCGAGCATAGTACCGAAGATTATTCAATGAACAAATGTCATAGATTCCACCATAAAACCTAACATTAGACTTATTGTATTTTTGATATATTTTTTTCCCAAACTCATTTGAGTAGTTTCCAACCACCACAAAAGGCTCTTCAACCATAGCCATCACATATCCATCAAGTATCATCTCAATATTATTTTCAGGCTCCATACGTGCAATCAATATATAGTATCCATTTTCTGACAATTCATATTGTTCCAAAAAAGATTTATCAGGGGAATCAAAAACCTCCGCTCCATAAGGAATCATCGTCGATTCCTTGCCATATGTCTGTTTCAGATATTCTTGAATGCCTAGATTGTCTGACACTAAAGCATGCGACTTATAGGTACCAATCTTTTCCGCCCATCGTGTGAAACGTTGCACTATCGGTCCCCATTTTTGTCGCTTCCATTCCATGCCGTCCATGTTAGTGATAATTCGAGTTTTGCTAACTGGACTCATCAGCAGGGAGATAGCAGAGCTCTGATAACCGAGTTCCAAAACAACATCTACTCCTCGACGAATCGCATCCTTCAAACAAAGATAATCGTAAATTATATGTGCTGCTGAACCTATTTTTTTTTCAGGGCACCACTTTGGTATAATAGTCACCCCTTTGAATGTACTCTCTTTAAATTGATGAAAACTTGGATTATATACAGAAACATCGTATCCAATTTTAGACAGCCCAACAGATAGATGCTCTGCAAACTGCTCAAATCCTCCATATTCATTAGGAATACCGCGACTACCCAGTATCGCAATTCTTAACGGATCACCCGTTCTATCCATAATCAAACCCCACAGCGGTCTCACGTTAAACAAAAGCACCATCTCTTGCAGCAAAATAGGTCATCACCAAACAACCTGTTCCCAACAAGGAGATGATGCTTTGGATTCGATTGCAGAAACTGTTTCATATCAGAATCAAATTACTGCTTTTTGAAATATTCACGTAAAATTTTCATTCTTTTGGTAGAGTGGCCTGCGTATCTGAACCGATACTTGCCATTTTTCTTGTAAGGTACGAATCGCGCATCAAATCCATGCCACCGAGAACCAATATCAAAATATATCCACCCCCAATTATTGGCCTGAAAAACACTCAACAAGTCACCCAAATAGCGATTGCTGTTGGGCGCCCACAGTACCGCTCCAAACTCACCGACTAAAACCGGAACATGATATTTTTCTTCGAAGATTCTGGCTGGGCGTAGTATCTCTTCCAATGTCTTCTTGTCCCAATAGTCATTAGGGAATCTGTCATAAGTAGGAAAAATCTCCCTTGTCGGGATCACACCCGGGTAATAAATTCCATCCTTATGCCCCTTAATCCCCTGAAAGGCATACAATAATGGCTGATACATATGAATATCGTAAATGATCCTCTCATCAGCAAATGGCTTAAATGAACTATAATTATCGGGAAAGGCCCATGGGCCAAGAGAAAATATCACGTACCGTTCCTTGTCCTTTTTTCTAACAATATTCAATATTTCCTTAAATATCTCTACCCAGTTATCTGGCTGAGAATATCTTTGAGGAAACCGGGATACTTTCTTTTTAACTACAGGCTCAGAAAGAAACTCATATCCGACTATCTCGCTCGCTGACATCATATCAACGGTTTTATTTACAAATTTATAAATCTGCTGAACACATTTTCCGTTTTTGTCCCAATAGTTTTCCTTAGACTTGTATATGCACTGATGTTTATCAACAGGAAAGTCAGCAATGCTAACAATCGATTTTATGTTCTTATCTGCCAAGTTCCTTGCCACTTCCTTGGAGGCCATCAGCGCGAAGTCTAGTGCCTTTTCCGCACTTAAATGATGGTCAGACATCAGGTTAAACACATTTATATGGAGCCGAACAAACCTGATGTCTTCGTTCCCAAAAAAATCTATTATTTCAGGATGTTTCCTTATGGCATCAATGTCACTGGTCACACCTCGCCACGGCCAGCCATCCGGCATCTCGGCCGCCAGTACAGACCCGACCAGCAGGGTTAGTATCAGGCCCAAGCCCGACATCCATGCAAAAAAGCATCTAGTTGATTTGCGCATATAGCTCCCTGCTACTTTCGCCGATTACACACCAGTCGTAATCGCTGCACACCTTGTGATAGCCGCGCACGGCCATCTGCTGTCGGGCCGTCGGATTGGTCAGCGCTTCGTCCAGCTTCGCGACCAGCGAAGCCACATCGCCCTGGCGGAAGACCAGGCCGGTCTCGCCATCCTTGACGATCTCGGTCATCCCCGGGAGATCAGAGACCAGCACCGCCTTGCCGTAACTCATCGCCATCAACACCACCCCGCTCTGGTAGATACGACGATAGGGCAGAGCCACCAGATCGGCGGCCGCATAGTAGCGTGGCAGTTCCGCATCCGGGATATAGCGGATATGGGTGATGCACTGCTCACAGATGCTATGGCGCTCCATCAGCGCCTCGTAGACGGAGAAATCGCTTTTCCAAGGCTTGCCGGCGATCAGCAGCACGGCATCGGGGTGTTTTTCCAACACCTTCGGCATCGCCTCCAGCAGCAGGTCCAGCCCCTTCACCTCCTTGATCTGGCCAAAGAAGAGGATCACCTTCGCCCCGGCCGCAATCCCCAGTGCCTCGCGCGCCTCCTCCACGGCCGGTAGTGGCCGCAGCACATGCAGGTAGTTTCCGTGCGGGATCACGGCGATGCGGGCCGCATCGAGGCCGATGCGCTCGATCAGCTCCCGGCGACTGATGTGATTGTGCGCTACCACCCGGTCTGCCCGGCGGTAGACCCAGCGGCTGAGCGCAGGCACCTCCAGACTACCAACGAATGACTCCACATCGTGCGCCGTAATCACCACACGTCGGCCAAACAACTTGGCCAATGCAAAATTGAACGCTTCCAAGAGTCCGACATGAAAGAGGTGAAAATGACAAATCCGCCGTTCTTCGCGCACTGAGCACCACAAAGCTTCTATTGTCCCGCGCAGATAACGCAGACCACGCCGCCAGGCCGGAGCATCGCCGTAGATGCCGGCATAGCTGTGGCGCACACTGAAGGCGGTACCAGCCGGTACCACTGTTTCTTCACAACTATGGAGTACGACATCCACACCGGCAGCGGCCAACCCACCACAAAGGCCAAAGTCGTAATAGTCCATTCCACCATGCCCCCCCACAGGCTCGATGACCGCAACTTTCAAGGCTTGCCTTTCCATCAGTACCCCAGCGCCTGCATTGTCTCATCAAAAAGCGGTCGCAGGGCGGGGTGCATCTCGAATGCCGCATGCCGTGAAGCAGGATGCAAAACCGACTCGCCATAACGCAGCCAAACCTCATCTTCGTCAAAACCGGCGAATTCAGCGATCCCAAGCATTGTCCGACGTGGCGAACCCACCAGATCCTCATAGCGCACCATGAGGATACAGTCACCGTTCTCCCGCAGTCGACGCATCCCCTCACGCATGGTCACCACCCACTCCAGTACCGCCATATCGGTGTGGCGCTCGAAACTGGCCGCAACCTCCCTGATATCGGCAAAATAGGAATCTGGTTCGATCAGCTCCTTGAGCATCAACTTCCACTTGCGTTGGTTTACCCCCCACCAATCGTGCACCTCTCCATTTTTCTGTTCTCCGCAGCGATCGGACCATCTGTCGATCGAGGAACATGTATCCCAGCCGTTGCGCACCAGAAAAATAAACTGTGCATCGGGGAAAATTTTGCGCACAAAAGGCACGCGGAAGATCAGCTCCGGGTATTTATCCACCAGCCTATTTGAGAAAACTGAGGCAAGATAGGCACCGAACAGCCGATTAGCATTGCGCTGCACCACCGCATCGACATCGGCAGAATCCAGGCGATAGCGGGCCGGACCACAGCTATAACTGCCGATCACATCCTCATGTGGATAGATGGCGTGCCACATTGCCTTCGGTTCGTTGAGAAAACCCACTTCCCGGTGCATGGAAAGCACCACGCCGAGAATCGTGGTGCCGCTGCGGCCGGTACCAAGGATGAAGAGGGGCCGTTTCACCTTTTTAAGCTGCGGCAGCCTTTTTTCCACAGAGAAAAGAGCAAAGAGCAGCGGATTAATCCACTGACCGCGCGTGGTCACCGGCCGCCCCTCGAAGAGAGCGTAACTAACAAGCCGCGAAACCAGCTTCGTGGGCCGGATCTTAATATATCGTGAATCTATCTGTGCGACCATCTACGCTCCCTTCTGTAATCTCTTATGGCCGTCAAGGCACTACGTATCGCATCGAATCTTCCACGCATTGCCCATTGAGCGCATTTCATACATAAAAAAGCAGGGAAAAATGTCATGAATTGAATCTTTTTCCAGGAATGAGCATGCATTCCCATGTTCAATAAGCAGTTCTTGAATCCATGATAAACCAAAAACACCAAACTAGGATTTCTTGAATCATATCGTGAGATAAATTTATTCTTTTTTTTCTGGCTGCCTTGACCGACATGGGAAATAAGCGCAGTTGGCTCATACCAGATCTTCCATCCCGCTTCCTGAACCCGCAGAGACAGTTCCAAATCCTCCTCATACATAAAAAAACGTTTATCGAACCCTCCTAACTCCTGCAACACATTTCGACGAATAATCATTGCGCAACCGCTGGCAAACGAGACATAACGCGCCTGCATCGCCAGGAGAGCATCAGCCGGCCCAGGCACTCCCGGCACCCTGCCGCCCCCACAACGCCAATCGACTTCGCCGCCCCCGTACCAAAGCTTCGATTCATCCTCGGCCAATACAATCCTAGCTGCCACAATCGCCGCTTCCGGATGCGCATCCATCGCCGCTTCCATGCGCTCGATCGCGTCCGGCTTGATGGTGGCATCGTTATTCAGGATCAGGACAAACTCGCAGTCCGTTTGCCGCAGGGCCCAGTCGATACCCAGATTGTTGCCCCGGCCAAAGCCAAGGTTCTTCGGTGCCCGAATCAGGTGCACATCTTGAAACGGCGCCAGGGCCACCTCCAGATCCGGATCATTCGGGGTGTTATCAACAACTACAGTTTTTACTGGCACAGTGGATATCGCTAACGAGACCAGGGATTTCCTCGTTTCACCTGAATTCTTGTAATTTACTTCAATTACACAGCTTCTCATTTAGGTCTACCTGCCAATTTTCTCGTTTAGCTACCAGAAACGATATCAACTTCCATAGAATGTTTAAGTGCAAACGGTTGGAACAATACAAATGCGTTTTTATTGAAAATTCCTCTTTCGAACTCCAAACCTGAAGCAAGCACTCAACAACATAACCATAGGAAGCAACACCTGAGTATTGAATACGTTGGCATTCATTGCTCCGCTCAGCAAGTAAACAAACAGGAAAACCAATATAACATGATGATTCCGAATTTCCTTTTCGGACCTCAACACACCAAGCTTTTTATTTAAATAACTCGATGCATGTATTACCCAGGCCAAAAACAAGCACACCCCGGCGAGTCCCGACCCAAGAAATACCAGAAGAAGACTGTTATCTATGGCCCAAAAAGATGTAGGCGGAGCATAACTACCTGACAACTGGGTAATGCCATAACCAAAGACAATATGTAGAAGCGATTTTTCCGACAGAAGATAGTCATTAATAATGATTCCCCAGCTAATTACGCGAGCCATTATCGAATCGCCATCGAATGAGCCAATTCCCAGAGCATGGTAAACGCTGTAAGACATTACCCCTGCATACAAGCCAAGGCAGAAAAACCAGAGCCACGAAAGCGTTTTCTTGTTCGACATGGTAACAACCGCAAAAAAAAGAATGATTGCGGCTAGAGTGAAGTAGACGTTACGTGTGTACGTAAAGTAAATAGCTGGTAAATATATTAGCAGCATTAACCAATATATTTTTTTTCTATGACCGCAAATTCTGAACAGGATTATCCCTACACCTAGCACCATAAAAATTCCATTCTGAAGTGCATTATTAAACATCCCGAACGCCTTAAGAGACCCATCCCTGAAAAGATTCGAATTCAGTGTATGAACGTCTTTCATGACCAAGGAAACGTCGACATAATGTTTGACAAACGGGACATCCTGCCATAAGTAAACTTCTATTATGCCAAGAATGGCACTGCAAAACGAATACGAAACAACAATATTTAAAATCTTTTCTACATCCACTCGCTCGGGGATAAACAGAAAGGCAAAAATTGGGGCCAGGGAAAGCACATTAATCAAAACATATTTAGCATCAAACCCATACATAAGGCCCATCATCAAAGCAACTGCATACCACAGAAAAAATAAAAAGCCATTGGCATGCAAGTCCTTCGCATGCCATTTTACATATTTTCTCTTCTGAATCGTCGAGACAAACATCAACACAAACGCCAGCAGACCTAGAGCAAATTTCGCTGCGGTGGCCGAAACTCCGGCAAAAACAGTCAGAAACTGAAACACAAAAAAAGCATGTAACAAGGCAGGCGCCACCGAAATAGACATATCAGCCGATCTTGATCCACTCTTGTTTATCGAAATCGAGCTACTTGATCACCTTTGCCGACGAACCATTTTATTGATTAAACCGTGAGACAGCAGTGTGCCAAACCGAAAGATCACGACCAAGCTCCATTTCGAGCTTCTGCACATCATCAACAAAATACTTCTCCATAAACATGGTTTTCAGTTTTAAATCTAAGTCCTTCTTCTCCATCGGCTTGTCCGAAACCCTTTGGAGATAGTTCCTGGCCCTGTTTCTCATTCTCTGGGAACGAACCAATTTTTTCAGCAGATTTCGAACAGGACCTTCTCTGATCAGGAGCCGCTTGACGAATGGAAACCGAGCCTGTGCTGCGGCATTGCTTTTCAGGTTCAAATTAAGATCCATAGGTTTGACCCCGATGAAGGAACAGATGTCTTTCACCATCTCATCCCTTCTATGCAGGAAGTCATCCTCGAACAGATAAATCCTGAACTGTTCGGGCCTGAAATACTGCATATACGGCTTAATCAAATCGTAATACCTTCCACCCGTAATATATGAGAAGCGAATAAAGGAAATATCATCTTTCTGAATTGAAAACTGATTCAGGCGTTCTTTTTCCCTCTCAAGTGCCACTTCAAAAGACAATCCTTCAATCAAATCCCTTTTGGCATGGAGATACTGTGAATATGCACGGTCAACTGGGTTCCTGAGAATTATTACGAACTTCATACCTTCACCAAATGTATGGTAAATTCTTTCAGCGCACTTTGAAAATAGAAGATAACTGGGTGTGAAATCTCCAACAGCCCTTTCACCTTGCAAGGTCGAATAATACTCTTCAAGATAGTATTCGATGCCATTCCGATAGTTTTTGTCTATATCGAAAAAGTGTGGTTCCTTGTAACTCGGCAGATATATATCGTCATGCTGCCTCAGAATGTCATACAGCGTTGTCGTGCCGCTTTTAGCGGCACCAATGCACATAAAATTTGGTGCTTTCATTTGGCCAACCTCAATCTGATCGTGATAAAGCCAAGTTTTTTAAAAACATAATAATTCATAAGAAAATTCCATAATACCGTGCTGATCATGGTTGCCCAAGCCACACCAAATATGCCGTAAGGCTGAACAAGTGTCATACTTAGCAGAAGATTTACAATCGCAGCAAGGATAATGATATTTTGAGCAATCACCTGATGTCCCGTCATGGATAGGACAATCCCGACCGGTCCGCAAACAGCATTCACGAACTGGCCAATTGCCAGAATCATCAGAACCTCCACACCGGAATCAAAAACTTTTCCGAACAATCCAAGCACCCAAGAGGGAAACACTAAAAAGGCAATTAAAAGAGGCAAGGCCGCTAAAAAGGTTAATGAAGTGGATTGATGCACCACCTTCCTGAGCGCTTCCATATCTCCCTCGCTCCACAATTTCGACACTTTCGGGGCCGCAATCGAGTTCACCGCTACCAGAGATACGCTTGTCAGCATGGCCACTTTCAGCGCCACAGTATATACACCAATATTTGCGGTTGTTTCGAAAACGCCCAATACAAGCGTATCGATCCAATTCATGATGAAAAAAGTACAACTGATTAGCATTAGTGGAATCGCTACTTTAAATATATCCTTTGCCGCCGGAGCGCTAAACGCCAAGCTTCTATCAGTCCATTCAAAAACTGTAGCCTTAAGAATCCTCCTCCACACTACTATTGCCATTAAAGCCGCAACAAATCCGCTACCGGACACTGCCACGATCGGCGTCAAGCAATTATTTGACCCAATATATATCAATATGAGCAATAACAGGGATCCAAACAACGATATAGAAACATTATTTAGGTATGCATACCATAATATTTTTTTCGCTCCCCTGATTGCTTCTTGGTGCAACGCGGCAAGTGTAAATGGCACAATTGCCACTGCAATTATTTTAAAGGAATCTCCTAATTGCGGCTTGTGAAATACATACTCAGCGATAGGAGTTGACAACAGGTACATCGTCACAGAAATCATAATACTTCCGAAAAGAACAATGCCGAACACTTTGTGGTAGACACCCGGAATATAACAAGCATTGTTTGAGTCAGTATAATTTGCTGACACATGCCGTAAAAGATATGTGTCCATACCCATTCGGCTTACCATCGCTGATATCCTAAGCACAACAAAGGCTAAGGAATAGACCCCAACAGCTTCCGCTCCATAAGCTTTGGAGATCAAAAGAATCAAGATATAGCCAAGGACGAGTCCGATCAGCTTCATACAAAACGCAATATAGGCACCCTTCAGCAACTCCGCTAAATGCTTATCTTTTTCAATTATAGCTTTAATTTTTTCAATCAATGCCTTCCCTTTAACACCAAGCAGCATCGATCAATTCCGCAAATGTGCGATTGATAATCGTGCTACATAAAAAATAACGGGTCACTCGCCAAAACTGATGGCCCCTGCCTCTTACTGAAGCCGCGGTAATCACAGGGAGCAGATCGTGTTTCGCGAATTTCAGCCTTTGGGGAGGGCCTTGCCATAGACTCCTACCGGCAGCATCCATCAATCCCTATTCAATCTCACTGTTTCAATTCCATCCGCTGCTTCAAACCCTCCCGGACAAAAAGAAACAGCAAACCCAAAAACCCACCCAAAAGTGAAGCAATGACGACGATCAAGGCCCGCTTCGGCTTGGCCTTCTTATCCGGCGGGGAGGCCTTATCCAAGACCCGAAAGACAAATTCTTCCTGGGTATTGGCCAGCATCGCCTTTTGCTGTTCCTGGGAAATAAGAGAAAACAGGGCCTGCCGTTGTTCAACCGTGACAACCCGCTGCAGTTCATCCTGCAGGTATTTAAGATTCTTCTGGCTGGAAAGAATTTCCCGCTGCCTTAAGTAGGTATTGAGATCCTGAACCAGCATATTGGCCCACTCGGCGGCAAGCACCGGGTCGGGCCATTCGAGTTGCAACCTGAGTAAATCGGAATCTTTTTCGGTCACCAGGTTGATGACCCCATCTTCCGCCAGCAAACGGTAGGCATCCCATAAGCCTGGCTGATCTTCCGGATCCGGATCGCTCCATTTTTTTTTCGTCGAATCCCAATCATCCGGAAACAGTTTCGGCAACAGTTTGTGGCGCTTGACAAAATCCCAGAGAAATTCGCGGCTCTGCAGAATCGCGACGGCTTCATCCGAACTTTTGCCCCCAAGAGATATCCCGGCCAGGCTTGCCAAGCCACTTAATGAACCGAGGGTACCGGGCAAATTGCTTTTCTCATCCTGCTGGGCGGGGGCCAGAAGAACTTCCGCGCGGAAAATATCGGGAAGCATCAAACTGACTCCGGCAGAAACCATAGCGAACAGGAGAAACCAGCAGATCAGTATTTTCCGCCCGCACCAGACGACCTGCGCCAATGCGAACAGGTCGATCTCATCGACCGTTTCGACCATAGGCCCGGGGGATTCCGGGCAGGGCGCAACCCGCGCTTCCTTCACTTCACCGTTCTTTGCCGTCTCTTTTGCCGTCATCAGAACACCCCGACTGCCTTGCCCGCGGCCGCGGTCAGGGCGAGCTTGTAGGTAATGTCGGCAACCGTCTGCCAGAAGCTGAGAGGCTGCATCTTCTGCAGGTCAACCGGAACAACGACCGTATCACCGGGCTGCACTGTCTGTTCACGACTGCCGAACCAGAGCGTCGGCTCCGATGCAATCACCGCCCCGTTGGCCCTGACCACGTAGATACGATTATCATCGGCCTTGGCGGTCAGCCCGCCAGACAGGTCAATGTAATCGTCCCGGCTCAAATCGGGGCGCCACAGGTGGGACGTTCCCGACTGCACCTCGCCCAGAACCGTCACCTCCTGCGGAACCCGCGGAATCACGAGCACGTCCCCGTCCCGCAGCAGAACCTGCTGTTTGCCATCCAGCACATCCCGCAGGTTGATAACCATGCGGCCGACCGGCTGCGCCGCCTGCAGTTCAGCCAGCAACTGTTGCGCCTGGGTTATCGCCTCGGCGCTTTTGGCGTCGTCCCGGGCCTGCTCCAGTGTCATCGACGCCAGGTCGGATTTAAGCCGGGACCGCATCTTTTTCAGCTCTTCGGCCTCCTTGGTGCGCAGGTCGGCCCGGGAAAAAACGGTGCCGGGAATAAACGCCCGCTCGGTAAGCCCACCGGCTCTTTCAATAAATGACCGCAGAGACTCATCGGGCTTGATGGTATACACTCCGGGAAAACGGACCTCCCCCTTGATGGTCACGGTCTCCTTTTCTGACCAGTCCGGGATGGGACGAACCTGCACCTGGTCGAAGGGCTGAAGACTGAAGTTTCCTCCGTCGGCGCCAGCCAGTGGAACAACAATGGTCGCCACCTTGCGGCCACCATCCTGCACCGTGGTACGCGTCAATTCGGCTTCCATGCGGTAGGCTTCCTGGCGCAATCCCCCGGCAGCGCGAACAAGATCACCGACCGACATCCCGGTCTCAAGGGGGTAACTCCCCGGAAACGAGACATGGCCAAGGATGGAGACCACTTTTTCCGGGGTGCCGCTGCGGGCCTGTTGCCGCAGAATGTCTATAAGCGGGGCAATAGCGGCCTGACGATCGGTTGACATGCCGAAAACAAGAACTTGATCCCGCGGCTGCAACAGAACATTGTCCGCGTTCGAAGGATCAGCCAGCGCCCCGGCGAGATCGATGGAGAAAACCTCGATCCGCCTGTTGGGTCGGGTTTCACGACGGACCAGCACATAATCGAGATCCGGATCCGGAAGAAAGGCATCGAATCCCGGCAACAGGTCGGTGATCCGCATCCCTTCATGCCACTGATAGGAGCCCGGATGACGGACGTGTCCCTTCAGCACAACCAGGTTCTCAAGGTGATCGGTGATAGGATAGACCCGGATCAGGTCACCATCTTTCAGTTTCGCGTCGAGATCCTTCTGGGCCTCAAAACTCACATCCTGAAGCGTCCGCAGACCACTGGAGTTGATATGGACGATCTGTCCGGCATTTTTTTGTGCCGTCGGCAGCAGTCCTTCCGCCAGTTGCAACGCATCAGCAACCGTCGCAGCCCCTTTCAACTCGTATATAGCCGGCCTCCGGACCTCTCCGGCAACCCCGACTGTCGGACCGATATGGGGGACGAAGAGGACATCACCGGGCAACATCCGGACATCCCCGGAGGTGTCACCCTTCTGCAGCAGATCGTAAAGATCGAGACGATTGATCAGCTTTCCTCTACGTTTCAACTGAATATCACGAAGACTGCCGATCGGTTTTATCCCCCCGGAAACAAACAGCGCGTTGGTCATGGTCGTCAGTGAACTGACAACGTAGGAACCGGGACGACGAACATTGCCGAGAACAAAAATCCGCATGGACCGCAACTCGCCAAGCGACACGTTGGCCTTGACACCGACCAGTTCCGTCTCCACCCGGCTGGACAACAGCTTGCGTACCGCCGCGAACTTCTGTCCCGCAACCTGCAGCGGGCCAAGTTTCGGCAGGTTGATCGCGCCATCCCGATCAACCGTAAAGGTGTAGTTCTCGTTGAGATTTCCATACAATTGGACCTGGACCTGGTCCCCGGGACCGAGGACATAATCGGTCGGGATGGGAATCTCGGTCACCGGCGCGAAGGTGGTCGGCACCCCGGCGAACAGATCGTATCCGAACTGGCGCAGAGAGCCTTTCAGGGAGCGGGGTTGCGACGACATGCCAAGCCCCTCGCTGCCCAGGGAAAGATTCATCCGCGCTTCTATCCTGGACGGCAGCTTTGCTGAACCGGCACTCACCTTTCCCGCCGACGATGGCAGAGGTTTGACAACCTGCGGTTGCTCCAACGGCTTGTCCGCAACGACACCGGAACTGTTTGCCGGAATCGATTGCAGTAATTTTTCCCGTTCCTGCGGCGAAACCTGTTGCAGCAACTGCCCGATATCGGCATTTGCGGTCAAAGCCGCGGCCTGGGCATTCGTCCCGTCCGGTGAAAATGAAATCAGCAACAACAGGCCCGCGATCAGCAGCCCACAGTATCTACGCATAACTGAGTACCTGTTCAATTTGATCCCTCGCTCACAATGAAAGATTCCACGATAATCCCAGAATCAGATCCGTATCATCCCCCTGATCCGAATCCCAAAATGCTGCTCCCGCCTGGAAAAAAAGTTTCCCGCGACCAAGCTGACGTTGATGAAAAAACAGAATCCGGCGCAACTTGCTCTTGCGGTCGAGGGAAATCAGGTTCCCGCCCGGCGGCAGAACATCCTCACCATCACGATTCAACCGGGCGTAAAGCAGGTGCCCCCCCCAGGCAATCCCGGCCGGACCGGACCAGAGCCATCCCAGAGACGCGGACTGTCCGTCGTTGTCCATGGTATGCCCGAGCGGACGGCCCTTGTAACGATAGCCCGTTTTATAAATGAAGTGTTCGTAGGCCTTATTGTATCGCACTGACGAGTGATAGAAATCAAGACTGGTATCGGCAACTTCGAGGTAAACCCGGTAACTTCCCGCAAACGCCCCGCCCCAATGTTCAAGACCACCGAGCCCCATCGGTCTTGACGGAAAACCGCCGGCTTCGTCTTCACCGACGATCTGTCCATAGATCGCGTAATTGCAAGATCGAAAAAGGGGTGGCCGCCAGCGCCAGTCAATCCCGGCAAGCTGATTGCCCGGTTCATTGGAGAGAGATATCCCCTCACTGCCGCGGTTGTCCCTGCCGAGGATGAGATCGATCAGCGAGTCAAGATCTTCCGGCCGCCCCTCTCCGCCCCATTGCGCCGTTCTCGACAAACCAATCTCAAGATCCCGATTCGGACGAAAACTGAACCGGGCCCCCAGCAACTTGGAATGGGAGACAAACCTGCTGTTTTCCAGGCGCCCCGCAAACCCTTCCAGCTTCCAGGGCCCGAGCCAGTTCAGAATCGGCCACGAGAAGGGTACGGACTGCTTGCGCTGGAAGCTGAACCCGGGCACCGGCCTGGCACTGGTGGACAATATCAGGCTTCCGTCCCAGCCGGGCCCCCACCAGCGATCCTGGGCCCCGAATGAGAAGATCCAATTGCCGAATGTTGCCGCGATGTAGGAACCGTCAAAGCGTACGGCATTACCGTCCGCGGGATCATCCAGGGCCTTTACCTCAAGCCGCGCGGCAAATCTTTTCCCCAACCATTCAATTGCGCTGCCGGCCTCGGCCCGCTCCCGTGGTGTCGTCTGAAAAGACCGAAAAACAAGCGGGTTGTCTGCCACGGAAAAGAAGCTTTCCCGGGAAGTTATACCGGGGCGACGAACCTTCCGAAACTGCTGCCGTAGACGCATCGCCGCGCTGTCGGCCCAGGGCACGTTCGTTTTAATCTCGGCATTCCGGACAGAGGTGAAATCTGCCAGAGAAACCGGCCATGAACTTAACGGAGCGTTGGTGACACCTTCATCCGACAGCAGTTGCAGGTCATGCCGAGCCAGAAGGTCACCGGGAGGTTGCCAGGGCGCGGCCAGCAGAGAAGATGAAAAAAAGACCCCCCCACAAAAAAAAAGCAATAAACGCCAGCCAAACATCAAACCTCGCCAGCAGCAGAAGACGCGGAAAAGACGAACAGGTCAACCCTGCATTCTGTCCCACAAAAGAGTTGATTTACTACGGACCCAACCAATACACAGGTACGAAACAATACACACCGACAAAAAACAGAAGAACAATACATGTTGCGGAAAAGGCGAGAGAAGAGTAGCACAGAGAAGAGCAACCCCACACCAGAAAAAGGCAATCAGGCAGATAACAACAACGGTCAGGGGGTGAGGAATGCCAAAATCCTGAAAAATATAATGCAGGTGCGTACGGTCCGGAGAGAGGGGATTTTTACCCTTTGCAATCCGTCGAAACATGACAACCAGAGTATCAATAATGGGAACTCCGAGAATAATCAGAGGCAAAATTGGTTGAATCGGTTTTCCTCCATACCCCTGGCTCAGAACAACAGCGATGATCCCCAGAGAATAACCCAGGAAAAGCGACCCGCTGTCTCCCATAAAAATCTTCGCGGGATGGATATTGTAGCGAATGAACCCAACCACCCCTCCACCAACGGCAAGGCAATAAATCACAACCGTCTCATTCCCGCACCCTATCCCCAGTGCCAGGAAGGAAAACAGGGCTATCAGCCCGAAGCCGGCAGCCAGGGCATCAAGACCATCCAGCATGTTGACAGCATTGATGACCCCGACAACTGCAAAGATCGTAAAAAACTCACTGTAACTCGCAGAAAAGACAACATTCCCGCCACCGAAAAGGTTTCCAAGATTAACAATATGAATATCTCCCCAGAAGACGGCGATGGAAACACCCAGAACCTGCCCCATCAACTTGACCGCCGGCCGAATTTCCATCCCGTCATCGATCACACCGGTCAACCAGATCAGGAATCCACCGGTCAAAATTGCCGCCATCTCCCTGGAGAGAGTACCGACACACAGGATCCCCAGTGAAGCCCCCAGGAAAATCGCAATACCACCCAACCGGGGGATCCCGGTCGAATGCTTTTTGCGCCCCCCGGGCTGATCCAGAATCCCTCGGGAATGAGCCCATCGTATAAGGCAGGGGGTCAAAAGAGTGCTGGCGATAACTGCAATGAAAAAAGAGACCAACATCGGAAAGCATCCCTCCCATAAAACGGCACACGATAGAAAAATAACACTTATCCTCCGAGTATCAACAGGGGGTGCAGAAAAAACAATCGGCGGTTTTCAGAGTCCCGGTCTCCTCCCTGAATCCGCTACAATGAAGAACCCGTTCGCACCTCTCGTTTTTGTCCGTTTTGCGGGGATTCCACCTGACCGGGTGAACACGTCCAGATCCAGCACACGGGACCTGTCTCAAGTTTTTCGAAAACTCGGCCTTGGTTTTATTGAGCTCGTCAGCAGATTAGAAGCACCCTGTCAGATATTTATCCAACAGGGTGCTCCTTGGATCGAATCTATTGGATTCTGAAGACCTGATCGGAATCATCTCTGCTCAACCATTGCCCGGTTACGGCATCTTTAGCGGTCACGCGAATCAGGGCCGTGGTGGTGGGGGTGTTCGGCACCTGCCATTGCAAACTGGAACCAGTAACTCCAATCTGGATGACGGTCCAAGTTGTACCACTGTCAAGGGAATAGAGTACTGTGTAGTTCACATTGCCGGAAACCGCTGTCCAATCAATCGTTGAAACCGAGTTCCCTTGTAAAACCTCTCCTCCATTAGGGGACAATACCAGTGGTCGTTGTCGAATCGTAAAGACCTGATCGGAATCATCTCTACCCAACCATTGCCCGGTTACAGCATCCTTGGCGGTCACGCGAACCAGAGCCGTAGCCGTTGGTGTGTTCGGCACTTGCCATTGCAAACTGGTACCGACGACCCCACTCTGGAGGACTGTCCAAGTTGCACCAGCATCAAGGGAAGATAGAATTGTATAGTTTACATTACTCGCAGGATGCGGCAACCAACTGATTATGGCTGCCCCACCATTCAAAATCTCTCCTCCGTTAGGGGACAATACCTGCGGTCGTTGTTTAATCGTAAATACCTGGTCGGAATCATCTCTGCTCAACCATTGCCCGGTTACGGCATCTTTGGCGGTCACGC